>CAMBHX010000092.1 GCA_945867285.1 Sulfuricurvum sp. IAE1 | reverse complement strand
CGCAAACCACCGTTGGTGATTCCACACTACATCACAATGCCCAATCTATCGTCAACGAAACCAGCAATCTCATCATTACCGATACGAAACTCAAAAAAAGTGAACAAAGCAATGGTCGTTTTTATGTGGCTCTTGGATATGAAAATCTTCCGTTAGCCGTCAAACTCGCCAAACGTGGAGGACACTCTCTGTGCGGTGTATCCAATACCTATCTAGCTCAAACACCACCCGTTCTAAAACTCTCCAGCGAACTTAACTGTTCGGTATCGGTAGGTGTGACACGAGAAAATGATGGATGGTATTTGGGACGCGGGGAACATCGTTTGAATATGAATAACGCTGATGTGCGTGAGCTAATGATAGAAACATCGATGGGAGCATTACGATTAAAATCCAATCGAACACTTGTCAACGAGGATGAAGCCTATACGCTCCATCTTGATGGATTTCCAACTCTTGGCTATTTATCCTTGTTTGATGTGTATGACGATGGTCGAGTGGTCCTCATGGAGAACAATATCAATCTCGCACACCAGACCAAAAAAGCACTCCTTTATCCCGATGATATCAGACAAGATTTTCAACTAAATGGTGGGGTGCTAGAAGCAGGGCAGGATACTATTGATATGTATGTCGTGCTCCTATCGAATAATCCCCTCAAACTCTCAAGTTTTATCCCCATGGGTCAAGAGGTAGCAAAAGGGGAGAGAGCGTTTGCTATGAATCGTCTTTTGGATTTGATGAACCACAATTCATTTGCTACTACAGTGGTGACAACGAGAGCTATACAAAGAACAAATGCAACAAAGGCAATAAAATAATATGAAAAAAACAACACTGCTAGCACTATCTCTGGTTAATTTATTTGCAGATGATGGATTTGAAGCGTATAAACAAAATATGACAGAAGAGTATAATACTTATTACCAAAAAGAGATGAAAGCGTATCAGGGGTTTGTCCAAACCAGTGACGGTATTCCCAATAAGATTAACCCATACCAAACCATCAATATTTTACCCCCTCCCGTTGTTATGAAGATCACAGCGCCTTTGATGACCAAGCCCGCAGAACCAGTTCTTGGTAATAATATCATTGCCCCTCAAGCAAAAATACTCGAAAAACCTCAAAATATGATTCCAAAAGGGACACCAAGCGGGTCTCAAATCGATGCCGTCAAGCTCAATACAATCGATGTATCCACGCTGATGGCTCCGCCACCGCCGCTTATTTCACAGACACCATCTGTTCAAACTACGCAAACAATCCAGCTCTCTTTTTTCGGATTGTCACTGCCAATCGATAAAACCTCCGTCGCATTTACACAATCATTGCACGCTTCCAAAGAAGTCTCTCTCCTCGCAGATGAGATTCATAAGCAGGATAGAGCGTTAGTTAATCGTATAAGAGCAATTCGAAGTGACTATGCGTTGAATGATTGGGATACAGTAGTGTTGACACAAGCGTTAATGAATACAATCTATGCAGCAAAAGATCAAAAGTTAAAAACACTCCATATGATTGATATTTTGCGTGGATTGGGCTATAAAACATTATTGGCAGAAGGGACAGATAAAAAATTTTATTTTCTGATGCCAACAAAACAGCCTCTTTATTCAAAATCTTTTTTTGTCCGTAATGAGGTGAAGCACTATCTTTTTACAGTTGAGGAACACCCTAGAGCAGATACAAAAGTGTCGCTGAATTTTTACAGTAGTCAAGAGGATTCTCAAGGGGTGGCATTGGATATGCGAATGGTTAAAGATCCACTTATAGCCACTGATCCACAAACGGTGAATCTCAAATGGGATTTTGAGAATAAAAAATATAGCATGAACGTTACGTTGAATAAAAATCTCTCAGCATTGATGGATATGTACCCCCAAGTAGATAATGATGCCTATTTGCAATCACGTTCAGGAACGAAATTGGTACGAGAACTCTCCTCAAATCTCATGAACGAGAGTAAAAAGAACCATTTTACCCAAGAGCAATCGATTGCCTTTATCCTACGATTCGTGCAACAAGCCTTTACCTACAAAACCGATTTTGATGCATATGGATATGAGCGACCCATGTTTGTCGAGCAAACGATTTTACTACCATATTCCGATTGTGAAGACAGAGCAATATTGTTATCACGATTGTATCAAGAGGCGTTAGGGTTGGATACCGTTGGATTACGATATCCGGGACATCTTTCATTGGGTGTTTCGTACGGCGGAAAAGGGGATTATTACACAGCCCATAATAAAAACTACTATGTGACGGACGGGACGTACTTTTATGCTGCTCCAGGAATGAGTCAACCAAGTTTCAAAAACATTAAGGCTAACATTTTAACGACGAAGTAAGTCCAAGATGTTATTGTACTACCATCCAAACATACAGTTCGTCGGTCGCTTTGTCTTCCCAAAAGCTTTCTACTCTTGCAATGACAACTTTGCCGTTTGTTGAGTGTAAACTATAGCTTTCAAGGGTAGTGGTGGCATTTTGAGATGTCCCAACGGTTGATATTTTTTGAATACTATTTACTTCAACTCCCATTTGGCGGGCTATTTCATCCAGTGCACGACTGATAGCCAAACTTCTTTGTGCTGTCTTGCCATTAAAATGAGGTTTTGAAATGCCAACGCCCCCTGTTTTACCTTCTTTTGATGTTTCATAGACCCATTTTGGTTGTACAGATGTTACAGATACTATAGATGGAGAGGGAGATGAAAGCGTAGGTTCTACAGGAAGACATCCATGGAGAGAGAATGTACCTAAAAAAATAGGCACACAGTAAAAATATTTGACTCGAAAAGTAAAATTAGAGCGCAGGTTTGGCATCTAATTTGTCGAGAGAAGAATCAAGCTCGTCTTGAGCTTTTTTGGCTTGAAATTGTTGCCAAAGTGCTTCGTCGTTTTTGAAACTTGTTTTAACTGCCTCTTTTACTGCAGCTGTTGCTTTTGATGGATCTTGCATAGCGACTAATACCCATAGAGTTCCTGTTTTGGATACCCATTTTTTAGTAGCTTTTGAACCACTTAAATCTTGTTTTGCTAATTGTTTAGAAACATTAGCAACTACTTTGTCAACTACAGCTTGATCGCCTACGCCTGTTTGTTGAGTAAAGTTTTTGAGCATATTACTGACATTGACTTGGATTTGACGAGTAAGGTCATCACGCCCATTTCCAGTTGCTTCAGTCATAGCAAATCCAATCCCTGCAGGACCAACTTTTGCAGACCCAAGAGCACACATAGCACCCTCTACAGCAGGATCCATAACCCACGCAGGGGCACCATCAAATTCCAAAGAAATTTGTGCCGGAGCTCCTTGTGATACAACTGATTCTGCTTTAGGAGCACATCCACTTATTGATAGTACGCTAGCAGCTGCTAGAGAGATTAAGATTAATTTTGTATTCATTGTTTTCCTTTGATATGTGTTCTATTTTTTATGCCGTGTACTGCTTAAATAAATAAATCAACAAATCCCTTTTGATAATTGTATTTTATATAGTCGCCTAGTCTTATTTGATCTGCTACTTCTTTGTCCTCAATAAGAATCCATGATGTATTAGGAGTAATTTGATCACTTACTTTTCCTTCGCCAAGATACACTTCTTCATTGCTTACAGAACCATTGAGAGGGTTGATATTGCTTCGCATTGCATAAATCTTCACTTTAAGATTATAGACTGCCCCGTGAGTCGTCCCTAATTGCGCCATAAAAATTGCTTTATCATCATTGTTACGACGCTCTGTGATGTATCCTTTAGGGCTAAATTGATTTAAAAGATTGACTTTTATGCTACTAGGAGCATTTTGTGCTGCTTTTGAAACCAATCCTTCTTTGTCGAAATTGTATTTACACGAGCCCTCTTCGCTATAAGAATGTGAGCCTGATAGGGAAAAGCTATCAACTACTTTTAGACTTGGTAGTTCATATATCTTCATTGTTCCACCAACGCTTCCTTGATACGAGCAGGTCGCTGGTGTTGTAAAACATTTTCCTTTGTCATCACAGTAGGTTTTTGATTCAGTAAATTTTGATGAAACACCTCCACTGCCTAACGAGCCAGCAATCGCCAAGTCGGCAATTTCTGGACCTTTGTAGGCTTGTCTATTGTCTCCTTTGAGTTCAGCCAAAGAAAGTTCGCTTTGAAGCTTTGTTGCTGCGCTTCGATCAACAAGTTCAACAAGTTTAGAGCTTACCAGTATCGATTCAGTGCTATCGGCTACTTCTTTTCCTCCATTAATGCGCTGAACCAACTCTGTTGATCCGTTTTGTAGTGCCATAACTACTACTTTTGGTTTTTTATGCTCCAGTTCACTAGCTGTTGGCATAATACTAGCCTTGGCGATTGATACAGGCTTATATTCTGCTAATTTTACTTTTGGACCACACCCACTCATACTTACAAGCACAGCAGCGCTGACCAAATAAGGGAGAGCTTTTTGGAAATAAACTTTCATCTAGAAGGACCTTTGAAATAAATTTGGTGGTCTAAAATGACAATAACAAATAATAATATATTATTATCATTTTAGACCACTACTAATTCTATCAAAATCAATCTTAAATGTTGTAAGTTTATAGCACATTTTTTGGAACCTATTTTGCTTATTCTTTAAAAATCTATATTGGGTGTTTATGGCATTTCGAATCAACACCCCTGTTGCATCACTCCAATCTGCAATCCATGTTAGCGCAAACAATGGTGCACTTCAAAAATCTCTCGAGCGTTTAAGTACCGGAACACGCATCAATTCTGCTGCAGATGATGCTTCTGGAATGATGATCGCCAATTCGCTCAGATCTCAGTCCAATAGTCTTGAACAGGCATATCACAATGCCAATGATGCGATTGCAATAGCACAAATCGCAGATAAAGCGATTGATGAACAAACTAAAATAATTGATACAGTTAAATCCAAGCTCATACAATCGGCACAGGATGGGCAATCAAATCAATCCAGAAAGTCAATCCAAGCCGACGTTACTCGATTACTTGAATCTTTCAATGCGATCGCCAATACAACAGCCTATAACTCCCAGCCACTTTTGAGTGGATCTTTTACCAATAAAAAATTTCAAGTCGGGGCACAAAGCAATCAGACCGCAGGTCTTAGTATCCAGTCCACTGCATCTAGTAAAATCGGAACGACATCGTTTATGCAAAGCAAACAGCTTCCGATCGACCAAAGCAGCCCTTTTGGTGACATCGCTATAAGGGTTAATGATATCCAGCTGCAAGAGGTACGAATCGGATATAAAAATGGTGAGGGGATGGGGCGGCTTAGCGATATTATCAATGCCAGTTCCGATACAAGCGGGGTGAGGGCATCTTACATCGTCGAACATCGATTTAGTACTCCCAATCAGCCTTTGAGCGGTGGCGTTACCCCTGAGGATTTTTCTATTAATGATGTTTTCATTGGTGCAGTCCGTTTTGAGGATAATGACCGAACGGGAGCTTTAGTGTCAGTGATTAATGCCAAAAGTATGGAAACAGGGGTTGAAGCCTATACGGACTCAATTGGTGGGTTAGTCCTAGTTTCGAAGGATGGAAGGGCAATCAAGCTCGACACAGATTCTACAGATGTTTTGGAAACATTAAAAATTGCCATTCCATCCTCCTCATTTCCTTTCTATGAACCTGACCCCGCCAATCTTCAGGTGGAAAGATATGGGTTTTCTGGAACAGTACAAACAGGAGATACTTACACAGTAGGAGATATTATCTATACGGTTCAAAGCAGTGATACCAGCATCGATGATATTATCGATGTTATCGTGGTCGGACTCAATGGGGGAAGCGCCCCTGGACTTTCTGGGACTCCGATAGTTGGAGCGATCGCTTCTCGAGAAATGCCAGGGATATTGAAGCTCACTGCCACGTCGCCAGGGGTCCCATATACATCCCCTTCGTTCGGGGCTACAGATTTGCCCTCTGCCAATGATCAATCGCTGACGTTTTCTGGAGTTGTGCAATCCAATATTTCTGAAGTCCTTTACCAGTCGGAAGTCCCTAAGAGTGTCGTCTATTCTCTAGCCGATACCGTAGTGACGAATGTGTATGAGAATGATCTCTATACACTCACCATAGATGGTGTATCTACGAGCTATTCTGCTACATTAGGCGACGATACTGTTTCTAACGTGATTGATGGCATGCTTAATGCCTTGTCTAATAATGCTACTCTGTCTGGGTATGGTTTTTCTAAAATCAGCTCCGGTGAGATAGAAATTACAGCTCCGTTAGGTGCAGGTGATTATTCTGTTGTAGCCAATGAAGCTAAAATGGCATCACCCTCTATTACATTTACAACCGTATCAAATACGCAAGATAATAATGTAGCCAGCAACTGGAGAAGAGCTTCTTCAACAGTAGTCCTCACCAA
>CAMBHX010000091.1 GCA_945867285.1 Sulfuricurvum sp. IAE1 | reverse complement strand
GCGTCATGTAGTATGATTCAAGACCCTAAAATGAGAATGGAGCGTGCAGCACATGCACTGAATCGTTTATTTACCCTTGCATGGCCTGCTGCCACAGTATTAATCATTACTGCTGTCATAATGGCAGTAGGTCTTGGTTTTCGCGCTGCTGCCGTAGATGAGCTAGGCAATGTGATTGATGACTATGCTATGGGTCTTTATAATATCGTTCATATAAAAGAGGCAATTTGGATGATTATGGCGGCTAATTTAGGTGCTATGATGTATCGCCGTAACCAAGCAGTTAAGGCGCTTGCCTCAGAGAATCTCCCTCGTGCAAAAGCTATGTTAGAGATGATTTCCAAATATATGGTTCCATTGAACATCGTTTTGGGACTTTGTGCTATTTTTATGGGCGTGGTGTTACGTAACGCCTATTAATGTTACGACTTTGTTCTTCTTCCATCACCCGTGCGCAACTTCTTGGTGCGGCGGGCATCCCCTTTTTTCAAGAATCCATCGATTTTGATGAAGATTCTATACTTGCATCCTCTCCTAAAAATTTTGTGTATCAAGCAACGCTGGGAAAATATCGTGTCAACTATTCCACCTTCGGATGTACTGATTTTCCTTTACTCGTCGCAGATACGGTTGTTGCTGCGCACAATAAAATACTTCGTAAAGCCAAAGATGAGAGTGATGCTAGGGACATTTTAGCAACTCAAAGTGGTAGTGAAGTTGCTATTATTACGTGTATGATCTATAAAACACCCAGACTTGAACTGATGGATATTTCTTCAACACACTATTTTTTCAATCCATTCGATGTTGATGATATTGATCGTTATATTGCAAGTGGTGATTGGCGTGGAAAAGCGGGTGCGTGTATGGTTGAGGGATTTTGTAAACCGTATATTCGAGAAGTTAAAGGGTATGAGAGTACGGCAATGGGGTTGTCGGTTGAAGTGTTAAAGCCGTATTTATGAACAATCCGTACAGTAATGAACTCAAAGCCCTAAAACATTCAGGGCGCTATAGAGAGCGTAGGGTTTGGAATGACAATCTTATCGATATGGGCTCCAACGATTATTTGGGATTGGCTCATAAAAGCCAACTGCACAGCCGAGCGTGCGAGATGGTGTCACAGTATAGTAATCATGCGCCAAAATCCTCAATGCTTGTGAATGGTTATCATCCGATTCATCAAAATTTTGAACGAGCACTGTGCGATGCCAACGGGTTTGAAGCGGGTATTGTGATGGGGAGCGGATTTAATGCTAATATTGGGCTTATAGAGTGTCTGGTACGCAAGGGTGATGTGTTATTGATGGATGAGCAGTATCATGCCAGTGGGATAATGGCGACCAAAATGTGTGAGGGAGAAGTAATTTTCTTTCCCCATAATGATGCGAGTGCACTGGAAAAATTGATCAAGGATGCAACCAAAAAACGAATTGTTGTCGCTGTTGAGGGGATCTACTCGATGGGCGGGGATTTACTTTCGCGTGAAATTTTGAGTGTGTGTGAGCGCTATGGTGTCTTGGTCATCCTCGATGAAGCTCATAGTAGCGGGGTTATCGGTAAAAATCTCATGGGGATTTTGGATTATTATGATATTGCATCAACTCCTTTGATGATAAAAATGGGAACTCTAGGTAAGGCATATGGGAGTTTTGGGGCGTATGTATTGTGTTCCAAGCACATCGAAGAGTATCTCATTAATCGTGCCAAGAATGTCATCTATGCCACCGCTCCCTCATTATATGACACAGCGTTGGCACATCAAGCGCTGATGTTTATTGGCGAAAATTGTACGACTTTGAGTCAACATATCCAGTCTCATCAGCAAATCGTACGAGAGATTTTAGGTGTTGAGATGGTAGGATTGATCTTGCCTATAGAGATTGGCGATAATGTTATAGCAATGGAAATCCAGCAAATCTTAAAAGATGACTTGGGCGTAAGTGTGGGTGCTATACGCCAACCAACAGTGAAAAAAGCAATACTTCGGGTCATTTTTCGTATCAGTGCTGAGAAGGAAACAGTTGTAAGGGTATGTGAACGTTTGAAATTTCTCAAAAGTGTAGCTTTGGAGGATTACAAAGGACTTTAGTCCTTGTCACCAAAACGGATGCATTCGTTTTGGTGTGTAATATTGATTATATTGGGTAAAATAGGGTTTATGAAACCTATTAATATCCGCAGCCTCACCATTGTTCATAATCATACAATATTGGTGGAGTCTTCATTTGTCATCCATAAGTCGTTGGCACTCGTAGGGCAAAGTGGTAGTGGAAAATCCTTAATCCTAAAAACGCTTTTGGGTGTTACGGATAATGGATTGCACACTATTTTGGATAAAGAGGCCGATTTTGAATGGAGTGTGGGAGAAAATGTTTCGCTAGTTCCACAAAATCCGTTTACCGCACTCTCACCACTGACTCGCATCAAAGATCAGATGTTTTTAACACATGAAAGAACCATTGAAGTATTTGGATGGCTCGGATTGGATGTTGGGTTGTTGAACCGCTATCCCAATGAGCTTTCAGGGGGTCAGTTGCAACGCGTAGTGATTGCGATGGCGTTGGGGACAAAGCCAAAATTATTGTTGCTAGATGAACCCACGACGGCACTGGATCCATTAGCTAAAAAAATATTGATAGAGTTGTTAAAAACATTGCAGGAGAATTTAGGGTTTGCAATGTTGTTTGTAACTCATGATATGGGTGTTGCACGAGAGCTGTGTGAGGATATTTGTGTCCTTAAAGATGGAATGATAGTAGAAGAGGGTAAAATGGTAAATGTTTTTACGGTTCCTGTGCATCCGTATACGCAAAAACTCATTGATGCAGATTTTAGTACACGAGAATTTAGACAATAAAAAAATGTTTAAGTAAGTACTCTCTCCTGCATCCGAAAGATGTAGGTAGCTTTAGGGGGTTGTACGGGTGAAAAGCGTACTAAAAGCCAACTGCTTGGCTTTTATAGCTTTGGAACTCACACTGTTATGCGATAGTATCAGTGTGTGCGTCCCTGCCATTAAAACTGACGAGTTCCTTTTAATGTGTAACATAATAGATGAGGATTATTTATGAATAAAATGTGGATTTTTTTTGGAGCGCTCATTGCAATCCCTGTAGGATATTTGGCGTATGTTATCTATAATTTTGAGTATGAGACTCAACGCCTTATTAACTATAAACCAAGGTTAACAACGGAAGTATATGACCGAAATGGGGCCAAAATCGCTAATCTCTTTAGTGATGAGCATCGGTATTATGTCTCGTATGAAAACATCCCTCCACGGCTTATTGAAGCACTTGTGGCTATTGAAGATACGGACTTTTTTGAGCATCACGGAGTTAATCCGGATGCCATTATGCGTGCTATTATCAAAGACGTGAGCGCAGGAAAACTCAAAGAGGGGGCTAGTACCATCACGCAACAGCTGGTCAAAAATGCTCTTTTGACACGAGACAAAAAGTTTTCACGTAAGTTCAAAGAGGTATTGTATGCGATTCGTATTGAGCAAGAACTTACCAAAGAGCAAATTTTAGAACGTTATTTTAATGAAATTTACTTGGGGCATGGCTATTATGGTATCAAGACTGCTTCAGACGGTTATTTTCGTAAATCTCTTAAGGAGCTAACACTCAAAGAGATGGCAATGCTTGTGGGATTACCAAAAGCACCCAACTTTTATGCACCAACTAAAAACTATGAGTTGTGTCTAGGGAGGGCTAATCGTATTTTGGAGCGAATGTTAGAGCTTGGGTGGATTGATCAAGAGACGTATGACAAGTCAACTCAAGAGCGTCCACAAGTCCATAACGATACACTCAGTAAAAACTCTGGACCGTATGTTATTGATGAGGTCATGCGTCAGCTAGGTGATGCATTTCCTGATATTCGTAGTGGCGGGTACAAAATCTATACAACTATTGATATGAGACTTCAAGAAGCAGGGTATAAAGCGCTTCAATCCGGTCGAAATGAGATCTTGAAGCGTGCCGAAGAGATGAATGCGTTGGATGCCAATACTCAATCACAGCTCAATGGTGCTTTGATGAGTATGGATCCTAACACCGGCGAAGTATTGGCGATGGTTGGTGGGTATGATTATTCGGTGAGTTCCTACAACCGTGTTACCCAAGCCAAGCGTCAACCAGGTTCCGCATTTAAACCGTTTATTTATCAAGTGGCACTGGATAGCGGAATGTCACCTGCCTCATTGATTCCCGATATTGCCCGTACTTACACCTATGCAGGGGCAGATGGAACTGAAAAAGAGTGGAAACCTAAAAACTACAAAGACGAATATAAAGGGATGGTGACCTTGCGCAATGCATTGACTTATTCTCGTAATCTTGCGACCATCAATATGGTGAGTGATATGGGTTTCCAAAATATCGTGGCAGGTTTACGTCGTTACGGGATTACCGAAAATCTTCCTCCTGATCTCTCTGTTGCCTTGGGAACAGTCTCAATGTCGCCGCATGATTTGGCGAAATATTACACAATGTTTGCAGGTGGTGGAGTATTGACCAATCCTATCTTAGTGCGTCAAGTCATTACTCCCAAAGGTGAGACATTTCGTTATGAAAATCAACGCCGTCAAGTAAATACCAAAGAAAAAGCAGCTTTGATGACTTCAATGATGCGTGATGTGGTATCGTTTGGTACAGGGACAGCTGCACGTGTTGGCGGTGTAGAGATTGCAGGTAAGACGGGAACTACCAATAAAAATATTGATGCGTGGTTTATTGGGTATTCTCCGACGGTTGAAACGGTAGTATGGTTTGGGCATGATAACAATACCCCAATGCGTAAATCTGAAACAGGTGGACGCGCAGCAGGGCAGGTTTTTCGCTATTATATGGAAGATTTATTCCGTATTTATCCTAATACTAAGCGTTATTTTGATGTTCCAGCAGGAATGTATCGTGCATCAACCAGCAGTGATGAAAATAGCACTGAGGAGTTGACCGATACATCAGTAGTTCCTGATGCTAGCACTGAGTCAGCACCAGTGACGGAAGAAAAGCTAGTCTTTTAACGTTTGTTAGTGTGCTTAATATTTTTGTCATCCCGTACTTGATACGGGATCCATTTTTTACGATTTAAAAGTGCTAGATCCCGTGTCGTAGTACGGGATGACGGAGTATTCCAATAAAGTGTGTAGTATTGTTTGTAATAGACTAGTTTTTCTTCTTCGTAGCTACCGAGAGGTAAAACCATACGCTTCCACCCACAGCTATAAGGGTAATAGGGGCGAGATAGGGCTTATCGGCCACGAGCTTGAAATACTGGATAATAGCACCTCCAAAGAGATAACTTCCTCCACCTACTACAATTGCCCAAATCAATGCGCCGACAACATTGTAAAAACTAAATTTCCAAAAATCGTATTTGGTTAAACCAACTGCAAGTGGTATGAGGGTCTTGAGTCCATAAATAAACTTCTTGATTATGATAATAGTTCCGCCACGACGCTTGAGCAGGAGATGGGAAAAAGCGAGTTTGCGTTTGTGTTTTTTTAGGTATTCCATCATGTCGCGTTTGTGGTAACGTGCCATATAAAACATCAGGGTGTCTCCGATGACATTTGCAGCAAAGGCAATGGCGATAGAGGTGGTTAAATCCATTTTCCCCATAAAACTCAACACACCAGCACCAATGATGGCGACTAGACCACCCCCCAGTGAATAGAGAAATAAAACAATATAACCGTACGTCGAGAGGTTGTTGAGCATTTCATCCATAAATCATAATTTCCTTATTTTTGCAATTTCATCTCGCAAGCGTGCTGCTTCTTCAAACTCTAGCTTCTTGGCAGCTTCTTTCATTTTTACACTCAACTCATCGACGAGCTTTTTACGCTCTGCTGCAGGGAGTGTTTTGGCTTTTTTACTGCGGTTATAGAGATCGCCTACATCTTCGAGTTTGAGATTTTCATCCAGTGAGCGCTTTGTAGTTGTTGGAATAATACCGTGAAGCGTGTTATGGGCTTCTTGAATAGCACGTCTATTATTGGTTTTAGCAATGGCACGCTCCATTGAACCGGTGATTTTATCGGCATAGAGTATCACACATCCCCGCTCATTTCGAGCCCCTCGCCCAATGGTTTGGATGAGTGATGTCTCAGAGCGTAAAAATCCCTCTTTGTCAGCATCCAAAATTGCTACTAAACTCACTTCTGGCAAGTCCAATCCCTCTCGCAAGAGATTAATCCCGATTAGGACATCAAAATCTCCTACTCGAAGTCCACGGATGATTTGATTGCGCTCGATAGTATCAATCTCGGAGTGCATATATTGGACTCGTATTCCTAAATCGGCGAGGTATTTAGTGAGTGCTTCCGCCATTTTTTTGGTCAAAACGGTGACAAGAACCCTATCACCCAAAGCTACTGTTTTTTTGATCTCATCGTGTAAATCTTCGACTTGATTGGAGAT
>CAMBHX010000090.1 GCA_945867285.1 Sulfuricurvum sp. IAE1 | reverse complement strand
GAGGTAAAACCTCTATTTGATACAGCGTTGGACAAAGTACTGAATCGTTCTCTACCGAATGTTTTTGAAAAATATGAATTCTAAAGCTTTAGAGTTCGTAGGATGATGGAATTAAACTTTCTCTAGTACTTTTGGATTCCAAACATGATGGGGCATAAAGAGCCAAAAACTTCCCTTTGTCTTTAGATAGGGCAAATGCACTTTTATATCCAGGCATCTGTGTAATCCATCTAGTTTTCAAACGGGCTTCTTCATTGGACATCTGCAATTTTTCGATCCGATAGAGTGCGGAGTAGATTTGAGCGCGTCCCGTACCATGATAGCAGTGGATTAAGATAGGATAGGCATTTTTATCATTAATTACGGTCAAAAAGCGGGTCAGCGTTTCGCGTGTAGGCACTTGTGGTGAGGGAATATTGATATGCTCTACATTGCCAATTTTGGCTATTACGCGTGCTTCTGAATCGATTTCAGATTGATTAACTGGATTAAGCTCACTATAATTTCCCCCATCACGGAGATCTATAACGGTTTTAATGTTGTATTTATGGAGATAGTGAGGTAATTCTTCAGGTGGTATGGCGGCGGATTTATAGACTTTATTTTTATCAATGGTTTCGAATCGATAGTGAAAATGAACATACCACACGTAGACCGAGATACCAATTATTATTGGGAAAGCAAGCACTATTTTTTTCATGGCTACTCTTTTTGGCAGTATCATAAAAGTTTTAGGCTACAAGCATATTACCGTCTTAAGGAAGTTATATTTATTCCTAGTGAATAATAGCGTTCAAAATCACCTGAAGGGCGCCTTTTTCATCTCGTAGTTCATACGCATCACCGTTGCGCGTGATAGTATGGACATGGGAAAGTGCCGTAGTGAAATTTTTCTCTTGCTCCATCAACTCAGGAGGACACATTTTACGTATTGTCGCAGGAAATCCGATAGTGATAGCATTGTCTTTAGTCGTATAACTGCTGGTGTAGTCATTACACCCAGTAGAACCGATTACTCTGTTGTCTTTCAACAGTTCCATAGAGACGAATGACCCCTTGGTGACATTCACCACCCCACCCTTACCATTATTGTAATGAGTCACATAATACGTATCTGGCTTCATGGACGTTGGCAAATAAAACAATGTTTCTAAAACCTCCCCTTTTTCACCAAAAAGGGTCAAAGTTTTGCCATCGTTTTCATAGACTTTCGCATTTTTTAACGCCGTTTTAAACGCCATAGCCTGATCCATATTAGGACATGCCATCATTGTTGACATCATGTGATCACCAACACTCAAGCGACCACCCTCAACCGTATAACTTCCGCCAAAACGGTTACACCCGTCACTACCGATGATCTTTCCATGATCAAAACGGACATTGGCTCGTGATTTAGTTGACTGCCAGTCACCGTCCAAAACGCTTTTAATAACAGGTGCTTCTTTCTCGGGAGTCGCACATCCACCCACCAGCAACATCAATCCAAGCAATATATAAACTAACAACTTTCCCACATCTATCCTTATACTTTTGAGTAACTAATAGTATCATAGCACATCCAATAGGATGATGATTGTATAAATTTATCTGCTTTAAACCTAAGGGAAAATGTAAGAATTAGTACGCTACACTGTAAAAAATATAAAGGTGCGACTATGGACAATCAGATGATGACTATTTTTATCGGAATCATTGCATTGTGTATGGTGCTTATCACTGGCGCCATTATCCTTATCGGACTCCAAGCACTTAAAACCATGAAGCGTATCCATGAGTTCCTTGCAACTGCTCAAGTAGAGCTAAGCTTTATCTCCACCAAAGTAGCTCTTACGTTACATGAGACGAATGAACTGATTATTCAGCTCAAAAATGAGACACACACACTTAGCCAAAAAGCATTACTGGCACTGCATGAGACGCACGATATGCTCGACTACCTTCATACACAAACCAAAACACTTGCCCTCAAAGCCTCCAATGGTATTGCCAAAGTCACTATGGGTTCACTGCTTATTGGAGCATTATCACAATTACTCAAAAAGAAATCCACCTAAAACCCAAAGGAGAATCTACTATGAACCAAAATAACTTAGCGAGCTTTTTACTCGGAACTGCTATTGGCGGTGTTGCCGTCTTTTTTGCCATCAAACACCAAGATGAGATACTAAATAAGATCAATGAATTGGAAGAAAATCTAGGCGTTGATCACAATGAGCTCATTTCACGTGCCAAAAACAAACTTGACACCCTCACCCAAAGCGTTCAATCAACCATCGAAAGTTTTAGCGCAACTGACGATAAAAATGAAGAAGTTCAAAATATCATGGACGAACTTGCAAAACTACGTGAAGAAGTAGCTGCCCTTAAGGCATAAGAACCCCTTCTACTTCACTACGTGATTGTGACGTAACATCCGCAACAGCGTCACCGTGAAGGCAACGATAGCGGGTCCTATCAAAAATCCCCAAAACCCAAATGTGATCAGTCCTGCCATAATTCCGAAGAAAATAAGAAAATCGTCGATTGGTTTTCGACCTTTGCTCAAATAACGATTGAGCTGTTTAAGTATTAACAGTCTAACAATATTATCGATGAAAAATGACAACATTGCCCATGAGTAGATGATGATGATAAGGGCATTCATCCCATGTCCACCAAACCACTCATTGAGTGCCACAGGGATAAAAATCAGCGCTGTCCCCACAATAGGAATCACTGATGCTACCCCAATCATCAGTCCAAACAGCCACGGGTTATAGCCATCAAAAAAAGCAATAAAAATTCCAAAAGCTATTGCTTGTGCTATTGCAACCCCCAACAAGGTATAAAATCCTGCCGCCGAAGTAGCAATCATATCCAATATAAACTCTTGGCGAATTTTACGTCGTATTGGAATCACAGGGACGATCGAGAGGAGCAGTGGTCGTCGATACCACAATAAAAAGAAGAAGAAGACAATAATAAGTAACATTTCGCCAAGTGCACCAAAAAAGCCCAAAAGCCCGTTACCAAGTTTCACAGCTACTGCGGCACCTATTTGCCCCTGATGCTCCTTGGCTTTTAGAATTGCCTCATCCAAATACTTTTGCATCCACGACATAGATTCGGGCAAATGAGAAGAGAGCCGTATCATTTGATCAAACAGTGTATTACCCACTCCAATAAGCTCTCCTGGATAGGCAATAATATAACTAATAAAAAAAAGTATCGGAACAAACAACACTGCAAAGAGTAACACCGTCATAGCAGTTGCACTCAGAAGCGTTGCATACTCCCCAACATAACGATGTTTCGCCAGCTTCATCTCCATATATAAATGAATTGGAATAAATGCAATGGCCAACAAAAGTGCTACGATAAAACTACTCAAAAATGGGATAAAAAGCCAAATAAATAGCCCCAATACCAAGAAAATCATCACCCGTACAAAAAGATTTTGTTCCATTATTTTTCCTGTCGTTGGGCGTGAACAAAAGCGCCAAAAGCGCCTTCAAGCACTTCTAGTTCGTCGTAGGTTCCCTCTTGAGCTATTGTACCATTTTCCAACACATAAATATAATCAGCACGACTCACAGTACTAAGCCTATGGGCGATGATAATCACAGTTTTTTGGGCTAAAAACTGTCGCAGTGCCTCAAACAATGCGCTCTCAGTATGGACATCCAAAGCTGATGTGGATTCATCAAAAATCACTACTTTGGGATTAGCCAATATCATTCGAGCAATTGAGAGGCGTTGTCGTTGACCTCCAGAGAGGCGAATACCGAATTTCCCGACTTGCGTATCAAGCCCATTAGGCAAAGTGTTGACAAAATCAAAGAGTTGTGCAACTTTGAGTGCCTCAAAAATCACCTCATCTGCACATTCATCTCCCATTGTGAGATTAAACCGCAACGTATCATTAAACATCAGCGGCTGCTGCAACACCACAAATACAGTGTCTCGGATAGCAGCATATCCTATGCTCGCCGCATTCATTTCATTATAGTAAATATCCCCTGATGTGGGCGGATAAAATCCAACTAATAACTGAGAAAGGGTACTTTTTCCACTACCACTAGCTCCGATAATTGCCACAGTAGAACCTGCTTGTATTGCTAAATTCAATCCTCGCAACACAGGTTCATTGTCCCCATATCCAAACACCAAATCGTGCGTACGTATCGACAAAGCATGTAGTTGGCTGGGTAACATCTGCACGACATCACTTTTGGGTTCTACGGGTAACTCAAGAAGTTCATTCAGTCTGACCAGCGCATTTTTGGCATTTGCATAGGCATACTGCAGTGATAACAACTCCTGAACAGGGGTCATCATAAACCACAGATAACCGAAAATTCCAAACATCAATCCGATACTCAGATCCGAGTACAGAACCATAACAAGACCCATAGCTCTAAAAATCTCAAACCCGCTCAAGAAAAGCGTATAGGAGTATTTTTCCCCAAACAGCGCCTTGATTCCATACTCACTGGCACTGTTTTTGAGTCTTTTGGATTGAGAGATCGCCTCATCCACGAAACGCTCTTCTTTGTTGCTTGCACGAATTTGCCCAAACAAATCACACATCTGCGTCAAAGTATCAGATAGCTCTCCGATGGTTTTGTTTTGCTCTTTTTTGAGTTTACCTACTGATGTGGCAATAGTACGGGTCACGATCATAATGATAGGCTGAAAAATCAAAATCAAGATACCAAACAATGGATTAATCCAAATCAACACCACCGCCACACCCACTAACGTCGTCACGGATACCACAAACTTTGATAATGCACTGCCGATAAAATTCTCAATCGTATCAATATCAGTGATGAGGTGGGTAATGACCTTACCGCTACCCAACGACTCGTATGCACCCATAGAGACATGTTTCAAATGCTCCAACGCTCGAACACGCAAGTTCAAACTAAGTTCCTGAGAAAGAGTGATAAAAAACCTCTGGGATATGACACTGAGGATAAAAAACAAAAACCGCAACCCGATAGTCACCGCTAAAATCACCCCAATATAGACTAAAGGCTCATGAAATGGGGTAAAAATATCAATAGTATTGGTCAAGACCCCTTTTTTAGCCAAAAGCACTTCATCCACCAATAATGGAATCAACAACGGAATAGGAATAGAGATAAGCGTCGCTAATAATGCAATGAGATTTCCCCATATCAACGGGCGTTTATACTGGCTCATCATCGAAAAAAGGGCTTTAAAAGTAATCATAGTGCGATTATATCCAAACACACCTCAAGTATATTGTAATAGTTGCCTCTAAATAATAAAAATTATCTTTTAGACTTTTAGATTAACTTGCCCACACTTGGTCTCATTAATCTTTTCATGTTAAAATACTCCCATCTTAATATAACACCACAAGGAAAAAACATGCTCGTAACAAAACCTGCTCCTGATTTTACTGCAACAACCGTATTGGCGGATGGAACTATCGTTGATGGATTCAAACTCTCTGAAAACTTTGGAAAAAAAGGGACTGTCTTGTTCTTTTATCCATTGGACTTTACCTTTGTTTGTCCGTCTGAACTGATTGCATTTTCACACCGTATCGAAGAGTTTGATGCTCGTGGTGTTAATGTTATCGGTGTATCTGTTGACAGTCAATTTAGCCACTTTGCATGGAGAGAAACACCTATCGAAAAAGGTGGAATCGGTCGTATCAAATATCCTCTTGTTGCGGATTTGAGCAAACAAATTTCACGTGATTATGATGTCCTTTTTGGTGAATCAGTTGCTCTTCGTGGTTCATTCTTGATCGATGCCAAAGGTATCATTCGTCACGCTGTTATCAATGATCTTCCATTGGGACGTAATATCGATGAGATGATTCGTATGGTCGATACTATGCAGTTTACTGATGAGCATGGTGAAGTTTGTCCTGCTGGTTGGGTAAAAGGTGACGCAGGGATGAAAGCATCTACTGCCGGTGTTGCTGAATACCTAGCTGCTCACGCTGACGAACTATAATGTAACGCACTAAAACGAACTCGTCCGTTTTAGTGGCAGGGACAAATGTCCCTACAACCCCCTAAAGTTACAAAAACTTTGTTTTTATTGTGTCCGACTTATTGTATAGCCTGTTTGGGCTACGGCATCTTGCATTTTTTTCAAACTCACCTTCTCATCTGTTTCTACTATCGCTGTTTCATTTTTAAAATTTACTTTGGCAGCTTCGACCCCATCCACGCTGAGTAATGCTTTTTTTACCGCTAGTGTACATGCAATACAGTGCATCCCATCAATATGAAGTATCCATGCTTTGGCATAGATACATGAAACCGCAAGTAGTAAAAAAAAAGCTATTCTTGCCACAACAAAAACTCATAATAGGGATAAAAAAGAACCAATAGAGAAAAAATAAAAAGCCCCCAAAAGAGCATCAGCAATATTTTAGATGCAAGACTTGGTTCACAATCACATTCGATTTGTTTTTTGATCACCATTTGGTAAAAACC
>CAMBHX010000089.1 GCA_945867285.1 Sulfuricurvum sp. IAE1 | reverse complement strand
TAAAATCCCACACGACAGAAGCCTTTTTAGAGTATGAAATCCGTCAGCTTCACCATATGTGGAGTAAAAAACTCAATGCTCCTTTGAGCAGTTCGATGGGTCGATTGTTTGATGCGGTTGCTTCATTGGGTGGCTTTATCCAAACTCTTGATTACGAAGGGCAGGGAGGTATGATCATGGAGAGTTTTGTCGATGATGATATTATTCAGCCGTTAGATTTTACCGTGGCCAATCGAGAAATTGATCTCTCGACTATGATAGAGCAAATTATTGCCTTGAGTAGACAAAGTGATGGAAAACGCCTTATTGCCAGCCGATTTATTGCGACGGTTGAGACAATGATAGACTATTTTGTCAACATGCATCCCCAATTACCGATCGTCATTGGTGGCGGTGTATTTCAAAACCAAGTATTGATAAGTCGATTGTACCGACGCTTTGGAGGAGGGCGATTTTACGCACAACAGCAAACTCCTATCAATGATGGTTGTGTTGCTTTGGGACAATTGTATTATGCATATCATAATACACAAGACAAATCAGTTGGAATTTAGTTTTAAATAGTGTTCAAATTCGGTGATCGGTAATGGTTTACTAAACAAATACCCTTGATAGGTGATACATCCATTGGCTTCTAGAAAGTCTCTTTGAGCTTGTGTTTCTACTCCCTCGGCAATCACATCCATTTCTAGACCATTAGCCATATTAATGATAATTTTGATAATTAGTTCATCATTTTTCGCCCCAGGGATATTATCGACAAATGATTTGTCAATTTTGAGTTGATCGAGAGGGAGTTTGGCCAAATAGGAAAGTGATGAAAATCCTGTCCCAAAATCATCTATGGAAAAAGTAACCCCAAGCTGTTTAAGCATATTCATTTTTTCGATGGTGTCACTTATATTATCAAGCACGATACTTTCAGTCAGTTCGAGTTTTAAGCGTGATGGATTGATCCCGCTAGTTTGGATAATACGTTTTACTTGAGAGACATAGTTTATTTGACGAAATTCTCGGGCACTGACATTGACAGCTATTTGCAATGTTTTTGTGAGAGGAGATTCTTCCCACTTTTTGAGTTGAGAGCACGCACTCTCCATCACCCAACTACCAATAAATAAAATCAATTCTGTATCTTCAGCAAGAGAAATAAAATGATGAGGCGGTATAACTCCCCGTATTGGATGGTGCCATCGGATTAGGGCTTCAGCGCCTTGAACCTGACCTTGTGTATCGACTTGGGGTTGATAATAAAGATAAAATTGTTTCTGGGATAGGGCGTAATTGAGTTCAGATTCCAAAGTATTACGATATTCAAGTGCTTCTTGCATAGTGGGGTCGAAAAAGCGTAGTCTGTTGCGTCCCTCATCTTTTGCTTTGTAGAGTGCAATATCAGCGTGTTTGAGGAGATCTTCAACGGTAGCATCTTTGGTAACCAAACTAATCCCTATACTGATTTTGCAATGGTATTCAAATCCATTGAGGTCAAAAGGCTTTTTCATCACTTCATGTAGTTTTTCTCCTAGCTGTTGAGCCATGGTAGCAGCTTCTGACATTTCATGGCTTAGCTCATCTAACAAGATAACAAATTCATCCCCCCCCTGACGCCCTACGGTGTCAGATTGACGGACATTTGCACGTAGACGCTGTGCTAAATCTACGAGTAGTAAATCACCTATATTATGTCCACGTGTATCATTGAGCGTTTTGAAGTAATCCACATCAATAAAAAGGATGGCACCATACGATAAGCTTCGAACTGAGGTGTAAATACTTTGGGTAATTCTGTCTTGAAGTAACCGCCGATTGGGCAATCCAGTGAGAGAATCATGGTAAGCGAGGCGGTGGATAGCGGCTTCAGCTTCTTTATCTTCAGTGATGTCCGAAAAGTTACCTACATAGTGAGTCACACCCAATCCATCTTTATTAACTTCAGTGATAGTGAGGAGTTCAGCATAGACTTCTCCATTCTTTCGCCTATTCCATATCTCTCCTTGCCATCTTCCCTGGGTACTTAATGTTGACCATAAACGAGCATAAAACTGCTCACCCTGTCGTCCAGATTTTAAAATCGAGATATATTGGCCGATAGCTTCTTTGGCGGCGTACCCTGTTATTCGTGTAAAAGCTTGGTTGACTCGCAGTATTGTCCCCTTGGCATTGGTGATGACGATTCCATTTTGGGATTCGAAGGCAATAGCTGCAATGGCGAGATCTCTTTGTGTATTTTTACGCTCACTGATATCATTGATAATGAGGCGCAAGGTTCTTTGGCCTATACTGTTTTGCGAATGTGATACATCTACTTGGGCCCAAAACTTGCTACCGTCTCCTTTGATCATCTGTAGTTCAAACGACTGCGAAGCATAGGTGGAAAGAAGACTTTTGAAATGTAAATAAGCGATATCTTGATCTTCAGGAGCGATAAAGTTGTTGAATAAATGATTAATAAGAGCACTTTTTGGAGTACTGAGCAAAATGGTAGCAGTGAGGTTGGCTTGGAGAATTTTTCCTTCAGCAGTAAGTGTGAAATATCCCACGGGTGCCAGCTCATAAAGGTCAAAATATCGTTCTTTTACTGTATTGAGTTCATCTTTGCTTTGATGTAATTCGTCGTTTTGCATCTCAAGCTCAATTTGATGAACATGTAATTCTTGCAACAGTTCTTGGATCTTGTCAGGAGAAAGATCTTCGACTGAAAAGAATGTAGTCCCACTAGCAATACGTTCAGCTTTTTCACGCAAAATCTTTGCATCAATCTTTGCTTTTTTCGAATTTATGAGTCTCTTTTTAGAACTCATGCTAAGTACTCGTCTAATGGTTCAACTAAACGTTCAGTGGTCGCGATCGCATAGATAGTTCCAGTATCGTTAATCAGTGCGGTTGCTGTGATCCAAACGTCTTTAATTGTTCCGTCTTTGCACAGACGTTGTGTTAGATACGGTTCCACGATAGTATTATGGCTGAGCTGATAAATCTTCTCCAGTTCTTTTTTTCTTAGCTCCTCGGGTATTCGATTACGTACATTCATCATCAGTGCTTGGGGCTCACTCCAGCCATATTGTCGTACGGCACTGGGATTCCATGCGAGGATATTACCCTCTAAATCTTGTAGGGTGATGGCATCATACGCATCACGGACAATAACAGCCATATGACGCAAAGATTCTTGTGCTTTGATGATGTCGGTAATATCAATAAACGTGACAACTGCACCTTTAATGATATTTTCAAGCGTTCGATAGGGGATAATATGCATCATATACCACTTTCCTGCTGTCGTATGAACTTTTATCTCTTTTGAAACTAGTGTCTCTAGTACGGACTGTATATCTGTTTGCAGTGTATGGTATTCACTTAAATTGGAAGTGATATGCCTGACTGGCCGTCCGATATCGCTTGGGATGAGATTGATAAGGAGCGTTGCTGAGGGGGTATAACGTAAAATACAAAGATTTTGATCCACAAAAAGGGTGGCAATACCAGTACCAGAAAGAAGATTGTTCATATCATTATTGGCTTGCGATAATGCAATGACTTTTGTTTGCAATTCGGCATTGACCGTGGAGAGTTCTTCGTTGAGCGATTGCATCTCTTCTTTTGATGTTTCGAGCTCTTCGTTGGTCGATTGTAACTCTTCATTGGATGATTGCAGCTCTTCATTGATTAGTTGTATCCCTTCAGCGTTATTGGTGGGTATGCTACCAATATTTACTGGGAAGTTTGCATCCACGTACAAATAAAGCATGTCCCCATTGGAACTTACCAGTACGCCACTAGGTGTATGTTGAGTCATAGTATTATCGAGCATCGTAGGTGATTTTTGGGGCACTAGAGTTCCTTTATGTGCGGGAGGAAGGATGGGAATAACATTATTGATGAATCCCCTCCGTTTATATTTGAGGTTTTCGCTACATTCATAAAGTTTTGATTTTTCGTCCAAACTTTTAAAGAGTGTATGAAACTCACCTATCCCCTCAGATGTACCTAAAAATAGTACTCCTCCAGTATTAAGTGCATAATGAAACAAGGGGATGACTTTTTTTTGTAGTACCGAACCCATATAGATCAATAGATTTCGACAGCTAATGAGATCAAGATTAGAAAAAGGGGGATCTTTAATTACGTCTTGCTCAGAAAAAACAATCATATCCCGAATTTTTTTAGCAATACGGTAACATTTTCCATCTGGTTCCATAGTGAAAAATTTCTCGAGCCGTTTAGAGCTAATATTTGCAGCAATGCTAACAGGATAGAGGCCTAGACGAGCAATAGCAATGGCTCTGGCATCAATATCTGTGGCAAAAATTTGTATTGTGTACGGTATTTGAAGTGTTTCAATATGCTCTTGAAAGAGGATGGCTAAAGAGTACGGCTCTTCACCACTGGAGCATCCACATGACCAAGCCCTTATGACACTGTTGGCCGGTTTGTTTTCAAACAGTTTGGAAATAAATTTTGTTTCCAATGTATCATAGGCTTTTGGATCACGAAAGAAACCGGTCACACCAATTAACAAGTCATAAAACAAGGCATCCACTTCTGCTGGGAAATTTTGCAAATATTTTATATATTCTTCCGGTGAATTCATTTGAAGAATATTCATACGCCGAGTAATACGTCGATGAATACTGCTGGGTTTGTAGTGCGAAAAATCATGTCCTGTTTGATCACGGAGAAGGAGAAAAATCTTTTGTAGAATATTGTCGTGTTTAGGAAGGATAAGAAGTATGGGGATAGGTAAAAGAGAACTCCATGTTTGAGTGATGTAATCCATAAGGAATGATGGCATATTTTTAGGTTCTAATTCATAATCGACTAAGCCTGTTGCAATTGCACTGCTGGGCATCCCGTCAAATTGAGTAGATGTTATTTTTTGCGCCATCACCATTCCACCTTCTTGTTTGATAGCGACAGCTCCTTGCGTGCCATCGTGTCCCGTGCCTGAAAGGACAATGCCAATAGATCGCTCATGTTGATCAGCAGCCAACGAATGAAAAAAGAAATCGATAGGAAGACGTTGACCGCGTGGCTCTAATGGTTCTGATAGCTGCAATGAGCCATTTGTAAGTGCAATATTATAACTTGGAGGAATAACATAGACGCAATTTGGCTCTATTGTAACACCATCTTCCACCTCAAAAACGTGCATCTTTGTATAGGAACTAATAATCTGAGCAAGGATGCTTGTGTGATCAGGCGAAAGATGTTGAATCAATACAAAAGAACAATTCGGATGAGAACCTATTGGCATATTAGAAAAAAATTCCTCAAATGCACCTAATCCACCTGCAGAAGCACCAATCCCAATGATTGGGAAAGAAGTTTTTTTTTGGATTTTCTCTGTATCTTGTGAGCTGATAGACTTTGATTTTCTCACGAATACTCCCCACCCCACGTCATCTTTGATTTTTTATTATAACATTGATTTATGATTTTTTAATGAGCTTATCAAGATAGAAAAGTTTGTAATTAGAGCAATTCTCATTTTTATTTTAGTTTTATGATTTATAATCATTGTAAGTGAATGATAGAGTATAAAAAAAGGATTGATATATTGAAAAAATTATTATTGGCATGTGTGATGACACAAGTAGCATTGTTGGCACATACCGGTGCGGGGAGTGTGTCAGGTTTTAGCGCTGGATTTGCTCATCCGATTGGTGGAACGGATCATATTCTGGCGATGTTTGCAGTTGGTCTTTGGGCATTTCAGATGGGTGGACGTGCTGTGTGGAGCGTACCGTTGACTTTTGTGGTAATGATGACCATTTGGGCATTTTTAGGCTTGCAAGGGATCCATTTTCCATTTATCGAAGAGGGGATATTGCTGTCAGTTGTGGTGTTAGGTGCTATGATTGTCTTGGGTGTAAAAACGCCGATTATGTTTAGTGCACTGCTGGTTGGGATATTTGCAATATTTCATGGGACTGCCCATGGTGCAGAGATGCCGTTGAATGTAAGCCACCTGGAGTATGCATTTGGATTTGTGTTGGCAACTGCTTTGTTACATGGTTCAGGGATTGTTACTGCTATGGCTATTCATAAGTTGACGGTATTAAAGACAGTATGCTCTACCTTTCAAAAATAGATAAATAGGATTCACTATGTGCAAAGATTGCGGATGTTCTATTACCGATCACGACCATCACCATGACCACGACGGTCATCATCACCATGATCATCACTCTTATATCCATCATGCAGCACATGAGACGCTTCACCATAATCCTCAGCTCAACGACAGTAAAACGATTGAGGTGATCAAAAAGATTTTGGATAAAAACGACCATGAAGCACAACATAATCGTGAACATTTTGATGAGTATGGAGTGTTGGCGATTAATCTGATGAGTTCACCGGGTAGCGGAAAAACAGCACTATTAGAGGCTATAGTTGGCAAAGCTCCGTTTAAATTTGCTGTAATCGAAGGGGATTTGGAGACGTCGCGTGATGCTGATCGCCTGATCGCCAAAGGGATAAGCGCTGTTCAGATTCAAACAGGAAGTGCGTGCCATTTGGATGCGTTTATGGTGCACAAGGGGTTGCATGACTTGCCCATTGCCAATCTGGATGTCTGTTTTATCGAAAATGTCGGTAATCTCGTTTGTCCAGCGAGCTACGATGTGGGGGCACATCTCAATATCGTGTTGGTATCTATCCCTGA
>CAMBHX010000088.1 GCA_945867285.1 Sulfuricurvum sp. IAE1 | reverse complement strand
AGAATGAAAACAAGTAAAATAATGGGCAGCTTCGTAGCTGCTACGGTCATAATTGCAGGTGTGTGGGCAGCAGGTGAAGTGAGTGAAGAGTCATTGGGCTTGCGTAAGGTGGATGTTTATACGGAATATAATGCAGTTCCTAATGATACGAACTACAACAAAGAGGCTCCAGGATCGTCCAAGAAAATCGAGAGAGCGTTTACAAATGCCCCTCCGATGATTCCTCACGATATTAGTGAGTTGCCAGAGATTGATAAGGCAGACAACGCGTGTTTGAGTTGTCATATGCCTGATATGGCAAAAGCTCTGGGTGCTACACCGATTCCAAAATCACACTTTACAAGTTTTCGCCCAACGGTAACACAAGATGGTGACGAAGATTTCAAAAGCGATGCAGCGTGCAAGGTGGTTAAAAAAGATCTCAAAGGTGATTTGTGGAAAGGTCGTTGGAATTGTACACAATGCCATGCACCACAAACTCAAGGCAAACTCAAAGTAGAAAGTACATTCAAAGCTGACTACACTGATAAAAAAGGGCAAAAGCACCAAAAATCATCGTACCTCATGGATGAGCTCGAAGATGGTGTCAGACCTGGCAATAGTATTCAATAATGTCAACGTCAGCACGGGGTGGAATTTTTGGAGCTTTGGGTTCTTTATTCAGAGAAAAACAAAGCTTTGTAGTTCGCCTACCATACGCTAACGAGGGTGAAAGCTTTGAAGTGTGCAAAATGTGTGAAGCGCCGTGCGTGAGTAGTTGTGAGGAAAAAATAGTTCGTCTTGATGGCGCTAAAATCCCATTTTTAGATTTTAGCTCTACGGGATGCAGTGATTGTAAACAATGTCTAGAGGCCTGTGTCCCCAATGTGTTACGGGATGAAAAGCGATTTATCAGTGGTCATGCCAAAATAGCCATGAGCAGTTGTATGTCGCACCATCAAACCGTCTGTTTTTCCTGCAAAGAACCATGTTTAGAAGATGCTATTGTATTTTCTGGGATGTTTAATCCTATCATCTTGGGAGAAAAATGTACGGGTTGTGGATATTGTATCAGCGTATGTCCCAGTGGGGCGATTGAGATGGTAGCATGAAAGTTTTATTTTTTTTACTGTTTGCACTTTGGCTATGGGCAGATGTTATTACCCCGTATGCAACGCTCAAAACCAATGGTGCCATTAGTGATATGGTGATAGTTAAGGGGAAGCTCTATGCCTCCACTGATGAGGGAATTATCAATGTATTTGATGCTAAAATCCACAAAAAACTCTCTTCAATTGAGCTTCCAAAAATCAAAGATGACAAAGGGGTAGCGTTTAGACCCAAAATTTATTCTATGGATCATCTCGACGGCTCAACGGTTATAGCGGCGGAAAGCGGTGGGGAATTTCGAGATATTTATCTCCACAATCATGGAACATTGACCAAGATTGCCGATAGCCGTTTGGGGTTAATGGTAAAAAAAGTCCGTTTTCTTGATGCAGGTCATATACTTATGGGACTCTCCAGTGATACAATCGTTGCTATGGATTTGGTGAGTAAGAAGATACTTTATAAAGTCCAAGCAGGTGGTGGTGTGTTTAGTGATATGGAGCTGTCGGATTTCAAAGATTTTGTGGCGGTTGGTGATGAGAGCGGTGAAATCGTGATGATGCGAACTGACACGGGGAAAATCGTCAAGACGTTACGAGGAATCAATCTCGATGCGATTAACCGCCTAGACTACGCTAGCAATACGATTATTGCTGGTGGACACGATCGCCGTGTAGGGGTCTATCGCAAGGGGGGAAGTTATTTCATCGATACGGAGTTTTTTGCGTATGCAGTGGGACTCAACAGCGATGCCACTCTAGGCGTTTACAGTGATGGTGAAGAAAATGAATTGCAACTCATCGAGATTGCTACTCAAAAAAAGCTTGCCCGTTTCAAAGGTGGCGAGGTGATATATGACCGATTACTGTTTGTGGATAAGCATACACTCATTGGATGTGGCGAAGAAAATAAAATTTATTATTGGAGAATACCATGAACATTTCAAGCATAGTGATACAAACAAGCCCTGAGTTTACTGAGGGAGTGGTGGAGATTTTAAAAGAGGCTGATTTTTGTGATTACCATTTTCACGATGCCAAAGGGCGCATTATTGTCACTATCGAGGGGAAGGGTGTTGAGGAAGAGATACAAAAACTCACCCGTATTCAGTTTATGGATCATATCGTAGCAGCGGATATGTCGTTTGCTTATAGCGAGGATGAGCTCAATGCCGAACGTGACAAGCTCGAAGCAGCAGGGGGAGAATTACCCTCTTGGCTCAATGATGAAAATGCCACTAAGCGTGACATCAAGTATAACGGCGATCTCAAAGATCGGTTCTAAGAGGACGGATGCAGTATGAAAATCTTAAAACGCAATGGAGCCCAAGAGACGTTTCATCTGTATAAAATTGTAGACGCTCTTAAAAAAGCATTTAACAGTGTCAATGTTACCTACACTCAAACGATTGTAGAGTCTGTGATGGAACGTATTGAGGCGCAAACGCTGTGCAGTGTCGAAGAAGTCCAAGACATTATCGAAGAGGAGCTCCATAAGGGGGGCGAATTTGCGGTGATGAAATCGTTTATCACCTATCGTTTCTTGCATAAAATGCAGCGTGAACAACTCTCAAATACTCCCAATGACACTACGTTTGTTAACTCCACCCAAAGTGTTCAAGAATATATTTATAAAACAGATTGGCGTATTAATGCCAATGCTAATACCGGCTATTCTAATGCAGGTCTTATCAACAATCTAGCGGGCAAAGTGGTAGCGAATTATTGGTTGGATACGATTTATTCCCCAGTAGAGGGGGCATCGCATCGCACCGGTGATATTCATATTCATGATTTGGATTGTCTCACGGGGTATTGTGCGGGATGGAGTTTACGGGCGCTTTTGGATGAGGGGTTCAACGGGGTGCGTGGGCGTGTGGACAGCAAGGCTCCCAATCATTTTCGTGAAGCACTGGGGCAGATGGCAAACTTTTTGGGGATTTTGCAAAGCGAATGGGCGGGTGCGCAAGCATTTAGCTCGTTTGATACCTATTTGGCACCGTATGTCTATAAAGATCAGCTCTCCTTTAGTGAGGTCAAAAAAGCGATACGACAGTTTATCTATAATCTCAATGTCCCTGCACGCTGGGGACAGTCTCCCTTTACCAATATCACGATTGACTGGGTGGTGCCAGAAGATCTAAAAGATCAAATACCGACTAAAAATCAACACCATCTTTTCAAGGATGTAAGCTCCAATGAGCTGTTAAGTGAGCTTAAAAATCGAGACAGTTCTGTAACTAAATTTACAGATGCAACCTATAAACATTTTTTACCCGAGATGCGTCTCATCAATCGTGCCTACTATGAGATTATGACCGAGGGGGACAGTGGAGGACAACCATTTACGTTTCCTATACCCACGGTCAACATCACCGAAGATTTTGATTGGTATGGGGAGAATACCGATATTTTGTTTGAAAATACCGCCAAAATAGGTTCAAGTTATTTCCAAAACTTTATTGGAAGCCAATATCTTAAGAATGAATATGGGGCAAAAGTAGACAATCCTAACGCCTATAAACCTGGTGCAGTACGCAGTATGTGTTGTAGGTTACAATTGGATTTACGTGAACTTCTCAAGCGGGGCAATGGACTATTTGGAAGTGCGGAGATGACGGGGAGTATTGGTGTAGTGACGATCAATATGGCACGTTTGGGATATTTGTATCCAAACGACAAAAAAGGCTTTTATGAAGCGCTGGATGTGTTGATGGAGATTGCGTATTCGACATTAGAAAAAAAGCGTGTTTTTGTCAATGAGATGTTTGAGCGTGGATTGTATCCCTACACGGCACGGTATCTCAAAGGGTTTAATAACCATTTTTCTACCATCGGTGTCAATGGGATGAATGAGATGGTTCGTAATTTTACGTTTGATTCCCATGATTTATCCGATGAGGCAGGAATTGAATTTGCGTTGGAGATTTTGGAGAAAATGCGTACCACCATACGAGGCTATCAAGAGCGTAGCGGAAATTTGTACAATCTCGAAGCCACTCCTGCTGAGGGGACGACGTATCGTTTTGCCAAAGAGGACAAGAAACGTTACCCTGATATTTTGCAAGCAGGTGATGGGGATAATATCTATTATACCAATAGCTCTCAAATGCCTGTTGCTCATACGGATGACCCTTTTGAAGCGCTGGAACTCCAAGACGAGTTGCAGTGCAAATACACGGGGGGGACAGTATTGCATCTCTATATGAGTGAGCGTATCGGCAGTGTTGAAGCGTGTCGGCGGATGGTTAAAAATGTTTTGACCCACCATCGATTGCCTTATATTACCATCACCCCGCTTTTTTCTGTCTGTCCTGTGCATGGATATTTACACGGCGAACACGAATTTTGCCCAAAATGTGATGAACTCATTTTAAAGGAAGTAGCATGAAAACTCAAAGAATAGTACAAGATAGTAATTCAAAGCGTACTCGATGTACGGTATATACGAGAGTCATGGGGTATCATCGTCCCGTAGAGAGTTTTAACATCGGGAAAAAACAAGAGCACAAAGAGCGAATGTATTTCAAAGAGTGTTTGCAAGCAAGCTGATTCAATGAAAATTCATGAAAGCTCTCTATGATATAACCCCTTTCACCCTTCTGGATTTCCCCGACACCCCTGCGGCTATTTTTTGGTTTGCGGGGTGCAACCTTCGTTGTTCCTACTGCTACAATCCTGATATTGTTTTTGGTACTGCATCTATTGATGAAGCACAAGCTCTTGCATTTTTACGCCGTCGTCAGGGTCTTCTTGAGGGGGTGGTACTTAGTGGTGGGGAATGTACAATGTATCCAAATTTAGTTGCTTTTTGTCAAAATATTAAAAAATTGGGTTTTAAGATCAAAATCGATACCAATGCAATGCGTCCTGATATTTTGGAGATGTTACTAGATGATCATCTCATCGATTATGTCGCACTGGACTACAAAGCCCCCGAACCTAAAATGGGTGAAATCTGTGGCGGTGGAAGTGAGAAGCGTTTTTGGGAGAGTTTTGACATCCTTCGTCAAAGCGGTGCAGTTTTTGAAGCACGAACCACTTATCATAGTGATTTACTAAGTTTTGAAGATATCATTATGATGGAAAGGTCTTTGCGAGAACGAGGATATGTGAGTGAATATTTTCTCCAACTGTTTCAAGGAGGGATAGCAACTTTGGGCAATCTTGATACGCCTGAATATGGGGCGACGCTTGAGAAGCTAAAGTCCATTGTTACTCTTAGAATTTGACATAGGTCAAAGAGATCGGATCACAAAAATATTACAATGCTAGTATCTTTATTTTAGGGGTTTATGATGACAAAAAGTACATTGATGTTGCTAGCGTTGTTAAGTTTGGGTAGTGTGCAAGTAATGGCAGAAGATGGTGCGGCATTGTACAAGAAATGTGCTGCCTGTCATGGTGCGGCGGGTGAAAAAGCGGCGCTTGGGAAAAGTAAGATTATCAAAGATATGAGCAAAGCAGATTTTACGGTTGCGCTCAAGGGGTATAAAGACGGCAGTTATGGCGGAGCCTCAAAAGTGGTTATGAAAGGTCAAGTGGCAAATCTCAATGATGCACAAATCGATGCAATTGCTGGAGCAATCGCTAAATAATTACTGGCTATGTCCTTAGGGACATAGTAGACAGGCAGCACATATAAAAAATGACCTCCTTAAAGTTTTGTTTCTTACAGATCGCTGTCTGTCTACTGTTCCTCTCGTACAGCTTCATGCTTATTTCGTCTAAGTATTATCTTATTGACGCTGGATTACTATATGCTTTTCGAAGGATTAGCAATACATTTTTCCAAAACTGCTCAATACGCCATTCGCGTCCTTACCTATCTTCACCGTCATAATGAATCCAGCCATTCCGTTGTTGACAGCCACGACGCTTAGCTCGCTTATTTATTATAAAGAGACCAAATTATAGCTTCAAGCTAAATACTTTCTTTCTTCCCTAATTCATACATCAATTTTTCAGCCTTGCAGTAAAAGAGTAATAATTACTATTTAAAGGTAGAATTAAAAAAAATTCGCTACTATTTTATTACTACTTAAAGGTAGGAATAAAATACAGGAGCTGAAATGTCTGAACGTATTACTAAAAATATGGCCAGAAATATTTACTTTGGCGGGGGACTTTTCGCGATTTTGGTATTTACTGGACTGAGCGTTGATACTGTTAAGCAAATCCCGAAACTAAGTCATGATGACAAAATTACTCCATCCGTTGCACGGGGAAAAGTGGTATGGGAAGAGAACAATTGTGTCGGTTGCCATACGATCATGGGGGAAGGAGCGTATTATGCTCCAGAGCTTGGGAATGCATTTCCTCGTCTTGGTGCCAATAATGAAGCTGCGTTTAAAACGTATCTAGCTGGATGGATGGCGGCACAGCCGATGGATACTCCAGATAGACGAAAAATGCCGCAGTTTCACCTGACACCAGAACAAGTAAACAATCTTGCAGACTTTTTGATTTGGACCTCTCGTGTCAATAATCAAGAGTGGCCGCCGAATATTAAAGGATAAGGAAGATTATGAAATATTCATCTCAAATGGTCGCAAAGCCATATTTTATTTTTGCACTCATTCTTCTGGCAGGGGAGATTGTTTTTGGTCTTAGTATGGGGGTTCAGTATTTATACGGGGATTTTTTATTCCCTGCGATCCCTTTTAATGTTCTTCGGATGGTTCATACGAACTTGTTGATCGTTCTTTTGCTGTTCGGGTTTATGGGGGCTACCTATTATCTGATTCCTGAAGAGAGTGAACGGGAACTTTGGAGTCCGATGTTGGCTAAAATCACTTTTTGGGTATTTGC
>CAMBHX010000087.1 GCA_945867285.1 Sulfuricurvum sp. IAE1 | reverse complement strand
GCGGAAATTTTTAGCATGGTCAAGCTTGATTTCATACTGTATAAACCCACTTGAGGTAGATTTATAGCTCCTTCTCCCTGTGTCCAGTCGGTTCCCATCCCAGCAGAACCAAACATACTCCCTCCAACGCTAAAACCATTACCTAGGTTATGCGTTAATGCAGCGTAGGGAGTGGTGTTTTGTTTGGCGTCACTTGAGGCAGTAAGGTCATTTCCAACCGTATTGGACGTTGTGACTTTTACTGATGGTGCGAGGTAGGTGCCACCAAACGTAAACTCACCACCTTTGGAAGCTGTAATAAGAGCAGGGTTACCTGTCGCTGATGAACCAATACTAAAATGGGCAATCCCTGTACCACCCATACCGGTGGATGGAACACCAAGCGAAATAAAATTGTCTCCATTGGTGGCAAAGAGAGGGAGAGAAACGATGGAAACAGCCAGTGAAAATGGTAAAAATTTGTGCACAATTGCCCTTTAATAATATAGTTATGGAAATAATGAACGTGCGAAATCTTTGGATACCAATCCAGCTTTAATTTTCTCACTGTTCCATTGGAGTGTTGTCTCTTTTTTAGTTTGTATATTTTTCATAATGACTTTGGAAACACGCCAAATCCCAGAGATTTTTTGATACTCAGACATGGTGGCTGTTTTGAGTAGATTGTTACTTTTGTCGTAATAGTCAATTCTTTGTATCAAGAAGTTTTTTGGTTCTACCCAAATAACTTCTTTTGAATAGCCTGAATTTTGATCATTAGGTACCCGTACGGATTTGATCAGTTTTGCACTTCCCAGTATTACATTCTCAGCATTCCCTGTATAATCAAACCGTTTATAATGTTGGCTAGAGAGATCTTCGTAACTAAATTCACTCCCCATAAACGAACCTGACTTGTTTTTAGAAATAATCCGTTTTGTTTTCTTGATACTTGGCATATAAAGCCATTGATCATCATCGGAATCGAGATTTTCATGCGTGAGCAAAACCGTCCCTTTGACATCCATAGGAGAATTAAATTCCAGCAACGTTTTGTCTCCCTTCTCGCCCTCCATTTTTTTCATGGAAAGATCGCGCTTGTTGACATTGCCATTATTATCCCGCAAACTCATTTCAAGCTGTGCCAAAGCACTGACATAATTACCAGTTGAGTTGTACGATTTAATCGAGACTTCTTCATTTGTTAGTGCGAACAATGATGCCGAACAACAGACGAGTAAAACATTTACTAATATTTTCATCACATTTCCTTGTTTTGGTATAAGATTGTAGTGGTTTAGTGTTGCAAATTTGTTGCAAATTCAATAGACTTCTTGCATAACCTCAAAATAGAGAATATAACACCGTTCGCAAAGCGATGTTTTCTTGAGCTCACCACGAACGAAAAATTAGGTTATGCAAGAAGTCTAATGATTTATTTTTTGTATCAATGTTTTGTTGAAGTATTTCCATTAGCTCATGGCGAACGGATAAATGATGAGATTAAATTTGTATGACTACTTAGTGCTGTTGGATTTACCGTTTTGCGTAGGTATAATATCTTTTTGAAGGGGAATTATAACCTCTTCAAAAAGGTTTTGTGTTTCAATGTCTGTATGAATATCCATTGAATTGTCTTTTATAATTTATCCCTGATGGGAACAATTGAGTACTTTGACACTATCGAGTCCATCAAAGACCAACTGCGTTGAGTGTTCAAGCTGTTTGCTGATCGCATAAAAGGCTTCCATGTTTTCACCAGATGTATCTGAATTTACGAGTTCTTGGACGCCAGTATGAACTGCTTCATGGTCTTTAAGCAATGCTTGCCATTCAGGGCTTTGTGCGTACTCTTCACTGGAATGTTCATCAAGCCATTTGCCCAATGCACACTCATGATGACTGGTAACGCTCCAGTTGGATACAGCAGACTTGAGCTGTTTATAACTATTTTCTTTAAATGTGACGTGATCGAGTTTTAATTTGGCGATGTCAAATAGAAGCTGTGTGTCACAACTTCGTGCTTGATAAGACTCCTCAAATTCAATACGTGAAAGCATTTGTTCAAATTGTTCTGTTTTGTACAAGATTTCATTGGAAATCTGAGCGACATTGTTCGCTGTTTTAGCATTTTGTTGTGTCATTTGGTCGAGCTGAGATACCGCATCGTTGATTTGACTGATACCTGCCATTTGCTCACGACTCGCATTAGCAACATCACGTACCATATCATCCGTATGGGTGATTTTGGTCGAAATAACACTGAAGCTCTCCATCATATTTTTAGATGTTTCTAAGCCCCCTTGAGATTTTTCACGAGCGGTACGTGCTAAGTCTTTGATCTCTTTGGCGGCATCTGCGCTTCGGTTAGCGAGGTTACGTACTTCTTGGGCTACTACGGCAAATCCTTTACCGGCATCTCCAGCGCTGGCAGCTTCTACCGCTGCATTAAGCGAGAGAATGTTAGTTTGAAATGCGATGTTGTCAATAATTTCAACGGCTTGATGAATGGCTTCAGTAGCGGATACAATCTCATTCATAGCACTGAGGCTCACTTGTGCTACACTGTTTCCACGTTCTGCTGCAATTTTTGCTTCTTGTGCAACATGAGACATCTCTTCTGCTTTAGCAGCATTGGCAGCAACATTAGAGGTAAGCTCTTCGATGGCAGCAGCTGTTTCTTCAAGACTTGATGCTTGTTCATTGGCGCTGGTGCTTAGTTCGTCACCTGATTCACTTAAAATTGTAGCTTCTTGCGTAAACTCAATGGAAAACTTAGAGATAAGAGCAAAAATTTCACTATTACTAATAGACATAGAGTCAACTGCTTGCATCATTGAGGCAAAAGAACCATTAAGAGAATTTACTGAGTGTTTATCTTCGTGTTTGAAATTACCTTGAGCCATTTTGGTCAACATTCCAATCAGTGTTCCAAAATTTTGTTCAATTTCATCGAGCATACCATTGAGTGATCTAGACAAGGAGGTAAGGTTTGGATCCGTATATTGTGTAGTAATACGATTATACATAAACCCTTTACTCGCATAGCTACAAATAGCGTCAAAATCAACGATGCTTTGTTGCTGCTCTATAAATTTTTTCTCTAAATGATTAATATTTTCATTGATCATTGTCCCCATCGTTCCAAATTCATCTTGACCAAGGTTAGGCAATAATGTTGCTTTTTCTTGTTTACCACTCAAAAAGCTGAAGAATGTTATCAGACCACTTTGAGTTTTTGCAAGAGAGTCTTTGATTTGTGATGAGATCATCATCATAAGGAAATTCATACCAATAATTGCAATCAATCCACCTATGGCTGCCAATGTTCTCCATGTCTTGATTTCCTCTGAGAACTCTGTTTTCATTGATTTTGCTTCATTCATTTTTGCTTCGACGAGTTTGTCCATCGATGTTCGAGAAGCTTTTGCCAACGGAGAAAAGTTTTTGTGATAATATTTGTAGACTTGATTCAAATCTTTTTTCTGATTCTTAATCGTGTACATCAAATCTCGTGATGAGTTCAAAAAGATTAATGCATCATCTTTTGCTTGTTGTAGTATAACTTTTTCATCTGAATTCACGATGGAGCTATCAATTTCATTGAAATGAGTATTGATTTTACCGAGTGTTTTATCAAGTTTTTCAAGATTCTCATCTAAATTGCCACCGAGCATAATCTCACGTGTTAAACGTGAAAAATAGTTCAACTCTTTTTCAGTTTCTAAAACGGCTTTCACCCCTTCAAAACTTTGTTTTTCAAAGTTTTCAAAATCATTATTGAGGATTGATGTTGCGATAATAAAAAACATCGTACCCGACAATACAACTAGTGATGATAACATCATAATGAAGCCCAGTTTTTTCGAAACCGAAATGCGCTGTAGCAAATTTTTCATACTTTTCTCCTGTGTGTGTTTTAAAATAATTCCATTTCTGTATCAGATGATGCATGTTCATTGCTCAAGAAACCTTGAAGACTTAATGCATCACTGATGAGAGAATTGTCTAGATAATGAATATCTTCGGCATTTCGATAAAAGAATATACTTCTTCTCCAATTTTCCAAATTGTCGAACAACGAAGTGATCATAGGCATGATGGCAGGTAGTTTTTCAACCTCATAAACCGATTCAAAGGTCATTGCCAACTCTTTTATACCATACGCTATGGCACCAAATTGTGGAATCATTTCGATCTCACGTGCATATTCTCGAACAATTTTTGTGAGGGTTTTCAGTGTGCCGTAATCCATTACTTTTTCTGAACTAATCAATAAAAGATTAAAGCTGTCTTCTAACATCTCTAATTCTTCATTCGTTTTATCAAGTTCAAATGGATAGCTAGCGTGAAAACTCGATGCTGACATTTTATCGCTACGAGTGTACAACATCATTTTTTCACTTTCACTTAACTCACGACCATCATTGAGTGGAAGTGCTTGGCTGGACTCACGATGATGATTGTTCATTTTAGCTCGTTCACTCATCCAGTCTTGTCTGAGTGCATCGAGTGCGCACTCAAGATTGAGATTACTTTCTCTCAAATCTTTGTTGTCTCCCTCAAGCATCGTATTGAAATACTCTAGAATTTTATGATCATAAATAAGCTGGCATGTCTTTGTGAGTTGTTTTAGAGCATTGTCTAAATTAAGCGGTTTGAGTAAAAATCCATCTACTCTGATATTGATTAATTCTATAAGTTTACTGCTTTGGGAATGAGCAGACATTACAAGAATATTTTGTGTTTCACTGGTGGATCGGATTTTTTTTGACAACTCTATCCCATCCATTTCAGGCATCGTTAAATCAGTAATGATAAGATCATATGATTTTGCTTTGTATTTGGCCCATCCTTCTACTCCATTGTTAGCGGTTTCGATGCTGCCAAAAAAACGTGAGAAAAAAAGTTTAAGTTGTTGTTGTAATATAAGATCATCTTCTACAATAAGTAGTTTCAAATCCATTGCGATCTCTTTCAAGTGCTTGGCATTGCGATTAGACGAGCTGGTAAGTTGCATCTTGAATATTCCTGATTATATAAGCTTGTAAAAGATATCAAGAAGAATTATTCCATGTTAGTGTGGCAAGTATGTTGCAATTTCTCTATCTAAGGGCAATAATGTTAAAATAAAGGGAAAATTCACGCACACCAAGGGGCAACTATGCCATTTACTTCACTCAATGTTACCCTCAAAGCCAACATCGATACATTAGGCTATGATATACCTACCCCTATTCAAGAAAAAGCAATCCCTGCGATTTTGAGAGGACGTGATATTGTGGGGGCGGCTCAAACGGGTACAGGCAAGACGGCTGCATATGCATTGCCGATTTTGCAGATGATGGGTGCATCTAATCCCAATGAGCTTGCCCGTGCGAGAATGTTAGTCGTAGTACCCACGAGGGAACTGTGTGAACAAATTACCTTGGCCATCCGATCGTATGCTCTAGAACTCAATGTCAGAATCTTGAATATTTCGGGTGGCGTTAATATGAGTAAACAAATCGCATCACTCGAAAAAGGTGCGGATGTGATTATTGCAACTCCAGGGCGATTGTTAGAACTCAATAAACAAGGTCATATCCCACTCTCAAAAGTACACTATTTGGTACTAGATGAAGCTGATACGATTTTGGATATGGGTTTTATTCGTGAAGTAGAACAAATCATCGATTTACTCCCTCAAAAGCGTCAAACGATTCTCTTTTCCGCCACAATGACAGGTTCGGTCAAAAAGCTTAGCGAAAAAATTCTCAATAAGCCATTGCTCATAGAAATCGACAATCTTTCCCCTGCGGATTTGACGATCACTCAAATCGTTCATCCTGTAGCCATTGAGCAGAAAAAAGAGCTGTTATCGTATTTGATAGGTTCCAACAATTATCCTCACGTGTTAGTATTTACTCGCACCAAGGCAATTGCTGATGAGGTGAGTGACCATTTACGTTTTAGTGGTTTGGAGTGTGCCACTATCCATGGGGATAAAAAACATGGAGCCAGAGATCGAGCCTTGAGTGATTTTCGTGAGGGGAAAGTAAAAATTCTAGTCGCAACTGATATTGCGGCTCGTGGGCTTGATATTGAAGATTTAGGGGTAGTGATCAACTACGATATTCCCCACATCAGCAGTGACTATATCCATCGTATTGGTCGAACTGGACGTGCAGGCAACAACGGTGTGGCAATAACGCTTCTGTCGACACAAGAGCAGATCTCATGGAAAAAAATCGAAGTGATGCTAGGTAAACAGCCGCAGCGTATCGCAGTAGTTGGGTTCGAGCCTCCTGAAGTACTCAATCCTAAAAAACTGTATGGAAAAAGTCTCTCCAAAGAGGGTGAGAAAAAAGGGAAAACCGCAGGAGCATTTGGTAATAAGCGCAAAAAAGAGCCAGTACAGCCAAAATTTGCAGGTAAACGAGGACCCCGTGTAATGCGAGAAGAACCGGTAGAAAAAGGTTCAAGTACAAGTAGAGGGTCTGCCTTTGGTAACAAAAAGCCTACACCGAAAAAATCGGGTGGACGGGGAAAATGATTTAAAAGTTTTATACACTCATCAAAATTGGATTAAATGCTTTGGTGGAAATGGTAGCGTGACCACCTATACGTAACTCTTGCGCTTCGTGAGAACTAACCACGGTACGAACAACTGATGATCCCACGAGCAGTGTAACAATAACGACAGGGAAATCTTCCTCGATTTTAAGCACTTCACCGATTAGCTTTAGTTTACCACTGAGGCTTTTGGGACTAAAGAATTCCATCGGGCTGCAGAGCCGTTTGATATGTCCTGCTTCGACTTGTGCCAGACGATCGGAGAGCTTAACCGTTTCAGCGATGTCATGGCTTACCAGGAGTGTCGTAACCCCAAGTTGTTCGTGTATGAGACTCAATTCATCTTGGAGTTTTTGACGCATGACTGGATCAAGCGCAGATAGAGGCTCGTCTAGCAATAGGATTTTTGGACGACGCACTAGTGCACGAGCAAGGGCAACACGTTGTTTTTGTCCTCCTGAGAGACTCGAGGGGTGAGTGTCTCTTAGTTGTGAAAGTTCGACGAGTTCGATCAGTTTATCAACATTGGATCGCTGTTGTGTATTATCAGCTGCGAAGAGGAGGTTTTCTCGTACACTCATCGTGGGAAAGAGGGCATAGTCTTGGAAGACAAATCCGATACT
>CAMBHX010000086.1 GCA_945867285.1 Sulfuricurvum sp. IAE1 | reverse complement strand
CGGAATCGGTGATACTCTTAGTCTTACAGGACTTATCTCCAATACAGCCGATCTTAAAAACGGACGTGTAGGATATGATCGTCCATTAGGATACACAGGACTCAAAGGGGGAGTAAGCTTTAGTGCTACTGACTACAAACTTGGTGAAGAACTCAAAAGTTTAGATGCCTTTGGACGTACCAACAGCTATAACGCCTATATCAACTATCCAACCATTAAAACACGTGCCCATACCCAAACCCTTGAAGCTTCGTATGACCACAAAGATATGAAAGATTCCCAAAGCGGGGATGAGAGCATAAAAGCACTCGACGCAATGACACTCAAAGCAAGTGATACACAAAACACATCATTCCAAAACCTACCGGGAAGCCTTAACGCATCTCTTGGCTACACTATCGGACACTTAGGACTTAAAAACGATAACGCTAAAGCAACAGATGAAGCAGGACTTAACTCAGTAGGTAACTACACTAAATTAGGTCTCAACACAGTACACAGCCAATACCTTCTTGAAAACACCACCCTCCAAACGACTCTCAAAGCTCAAAAAAGCTTCGGTCATAACCTTGACTCTTCTGAAGACCTATCCGTTGCCGGAAGTAATGGTGTACGAGCGTATGAAGACTCCGAACTCAGCGGTGACCAAGGATACTCACTATCTCTCGATCTGATATACACATTACCAAAAGTAGATCAAATCAGCCATAACACCAGTATCTTCTTCGATCACGCCCGTATCTGGAAAAACACCACAACGTTTAATACCGAAGATAATATCCGTAACCTCAATGCTCTGGGAGTAGGGTACAGTCTCAACTACCAAAACTTCGATCTCAAAGCAACATTCGCACATGGCTTCGGAGGTGAATCAACCCCTACCACCGAAGCGGATATCTCTACGAGTACGAATAAGTTCCTTGTTCAGGGGATGATGCGGTTTTAAGGCCGCACATTCCTCTTCACATTGGGTAGATAAATTTCAATATAGATAACTTAGGTTAATCAAATACAAATTTATAGTAAAAAGTAAAATTGTTTGAATCTAAAACGATCTATAATCTCATTATAATGGTGTGTGCCGGTATTTTTCTAACTGTTTCTCATCCTAGAGGTAATCAACATCAAATCCTTTGTTCATCAAATAAGATTGATGAAATTTCATCGAAACTCGATGTAGCATTAGTTTTTGAATGTGAAAGCGATAGTAGGTAAAAAATAATCCTTCCTCAACTAAAACAATTTTGTGACCACGAAGAGGCTCAACAGATTCAAAAAGATGATGAGGGTATAGGATAAAATGACATATGGCAGTTTTTAACTAATCTATTAAAATGACTGATCAAAAAACCAATAAAAAGCAAACATCAGACCTGGGGTCTTGGGGTAAGTTTCGTCTAACGAAAAAGCTTTTGCTTGTTCAAGAGGCAAAAAATAAAGCTCTATCGCTTCCCCGTGGACTCCTCCTCCTGGATGTTTTTTCATTGATTCGTCGATAGTAGCAAAATACAATGTTTGATTCGTTCCAGAAAACCCAACGCTCGTATAAAATGAGGTTATTTTTGTGATTTTCTCCAAGGGAACGTCGTAGCCACACTCTTCGTCGATTTCTTCTTTGATGGTCTGTAGGGGGCTTGCTTCTTTGTCTAAGATTCCAGCACACAGTTCGAAAGTTGCAAGATGGTGGTTATTCTTGACATAGACAGGGGGTCGAAATTGCTTGACAAGTAAAAAAGCATTTTTTGTAGCATGATAGAGCAATACCGCAACACTGTCATGATTGTTGATACTTTCCCAAACTTTTTCGATACCATTTTGTTCATAGTGTATGGCTACAGGGTGAATAAATTTTGGATTTTCTAGCGATTTTAAGCCCAATAAATTAATCTCTTCCATAATTACCAAGGTCCTTTGAATCGTGTTATTTTGATTGGGAGTTTAGCGTGGTGCTTGGTCGAGCGTCCTTGGACTCTAGCTCTCCAGCGTTTGAATGAAGAGGGTGTTTGATGTGATTTCATCCAGCGTTTCACTTGATTTTCAGTCATACCAAATTCACGTTCTATTGCCTCGAACGGGGTTCTGTCTTGCCATGCCATTTCGATGAGCCTATCAATTGTATCGGTTTTGTCTTCAATCTCAACGTCAGAAATATCGTATTGTTTTAATGCATCAAATGTCATAATTTTGTTCTCTTGCTGGGTGTAAGATCGTGACCACAAGTGGCCAATAATATAGCATTTGGTTTTCTTATTGGTGATTTTTTCGCTTCATCAGACCATATTTCAAACTGTTTGAGCGGATCTGGATCAACACAATCTTCATTGAGTTGCGCTAGAGTATAGTTTTGTCGCATTTGTGTTAAATCAAGCATGGATACCTCTTTGCGCGCAACTTTTTTAAATGGAATAAATCGATAATACCTAAAAGAGAGAAAAGAAGCAGTTTTAAGGAAATAATAAAGCCATGATGCTTCAGCCGCATAAAGGATTATACGAAACTCTTTTAGAGTACGATGGCGCAATTGTAATAAGGAATATCTAAAAATACTGTAGCGATTTTTTGGATGGAGTAAGAGAGCTGATTTTGGATAATCCGCAATTAAAACAGCTTCTTCAATCTTGTTTGTAACTAAAATCGAGTCGCAAAATCGTGCGATTTCTACTGCTTCTTTTGCCTCCAAGCGGAGCACTTCTAGCGTTTCATCGTAAATGTAAAACATTGTCTTTCTCCAAAAAAATAATCACTATATTTGATAAATATATTTATGGGATATTATTTGTATGATTATCAAATATAACGAAATTTTTTGGTAGAGATTAAATGTCAACTGAGGTTGGTTTCTAAACTTTTTACTCCTTAGGTCGTCAAATTTTAGGTTTAATTCCATGGTATACAGTAATATTTTACGCACTATGAAGACAATGCAACAAGCATTATCGAGCTACAAACTTTTTGGTTTAGAGTGTAAAATACATAAAATAAAAATTTTGGAGTTTACTATGCCTCATATTGTTTTAGAAAATATTAATTCAACTCACAATGCGTATGAAGCGATTACCCCGTTTTCAGAAAGAATTGAGGGGGGTATTTTAAAAGTGAGTGACAAATATATCAATAGCTCTAGGCAAAGTGCTCTTATTGAATCTATCGCAGTTGAAGCTGGAAAAAATCAAACATTTTTTATTCAGCTTTCAGAGAAAAAAACATCCCTCACCGTACGGTTATTACCGCTAACCGATCCAGAGAAGACCCCAGGTGTTAAAACAATCATGGCTCGTATTGCCAAACAAATCAAAGATTCCGACTCTTCTATTTTTTATGGAAAATCCAACCTTGATGAGTATCTTCTGCATTAGAGGTCTCTTTAATGGTCAGCTTATACTTCCTATTTTGCGATGATACTTATGGCTGGATTGTTGTCCAGTAAAGCTTGTCAGGAGTATAGCCTAGCTTGGGTAGGTTATCTAAGATGGTTTTTTTATCGCTATCGCTCAATGTTTTTGTTCGACTTAGTATCCATAAGTATTTTCTACTAGGATCCCCTATTACACTGTATTGGTACTCATCTCCTAGCATCAAGACCCAATAATCTCCATAAAAAGGGCGAAAAAAACTCACTTCGAGTTTGCTGTTATTGCTGTCTTGGATTGCATAGGCTCGTCCAGTTGCTTCACCTGTTTGAATTCCATTGGCATCAAAACATCGGTTAGTTACGAGAATATAATCCTCTTTAGGAGAGTATTGGGCGCTTGCTCCTGAGCATCCTGTTTCAAAACGATTTTCATAGCGAGCGATTTCGATCCATGTTCCAGCATAACGTTTTAAGTCGACGTGAGAGACAGTTGCGAGAGGGTGTGTTGAGGTTCGAGTACATCCACTTAACAAAAAGATGGTGAATAGGGCTAAAAAAAATATTTTCATGGGCTAAAATCCTTTTTCCGAAAACAATTATTGAAGCAATCTATTTACGATTCTTTTTAATCGCTTGAAGTAGAGTTTCAAACCCTTTTTTGCTTGAGCTTTCAACATCTTTAAGGATACGCAACCCCTCGGGATTGTTTTTATTGGTACTGAAAATATCGATCATACGATTAAGTCCTTGGTGAACATTTTCATGATGTTTAGAAATCTCTCCAATAGTGAATTGATCGTTTCCAAGCATGGAAATGACTTCTGATGTGAACCATTTTCCAAAACGACAGCTGTGCTGATCAGTAATTGTCTCTTTTTCTCCACTAAGGGCGACTTTGTATCCTGAGAGTTTGAGATTAATATGATCGATTTTCCCGTTACTAATGCTCACTTCGTTGGTTACATTGATAGTTTGATTCAGAATTTCCTGGGTGTTTTGATTGACGTATTCGATATTAGTTTGGAATTCATCCAATGTATGCATTACTTCAGATGCTAGGGAATAAAACGTTTCACTAGCTTCACTCATAGCAGTAGAATTTTGTTTGAGGCCACTAATATTTACTTCTACTTCTTGGGTGGCTTTTTGAGTTCGTTCTGCTAATTTACGCACTTCATCAGCTACGACAGCGAATCCTCGACCGTGCTCTCCTGCCCGTGCTGCTTCGATTGCTGCATTGAGAGCGAGAAGATTGGTTTGATCTGAAATGTCTTTGATAAGGTTGATGATTTGAGCAATAGAGAGGACGCTGTTGTTAAGCGAAGCAGTATCGCTTTGGATATTTCCACTCATCTGTTGAATGTTGTCTATTGAACTAACAACAAATTTTGTTTGTTCTTGAAGTTTGATGGTACGTTTGGCGGTTTTATTATTGATCTCATTGATATTAGAAAGCATGGTGAGATTTTCCTCCATGGTCCCTTGTAAAAAATGCATACCATCTTCATAGCTATCTAAAAGAGTTGTTAAAATCTCATCGCGGATACTGGCAAGGTTTTGTTTGTTTAATTCTTGGAGTCGCTGTTCTTGCTGATTAAAAAGCTCGTGTAGATCGGAAAGTGACTTCTCAAGCATGGTATTCTTAGTTTGAAGTTCATTGTTCTTTTGTGTCAGATCTCTAATTTTCCCATTGTTAAACATAATAAAAGCCTTTTTTCTAGTATAGTAAACACTTTAGCATACTTACTCTAATAGTTGATTGTTGTTTGTGATATTTTTTTAATCTTTAATTATCGTAATCACCAGCTCGCCCACTTCGATTCCAAATTTTTTCATTTTGGAGTGATTGAGGATGACGCCATCGCTTTGAAGATGGAGCCAATCACGCACATCGATCTCAATGGTGCTATTTCCATAAGGGACTTTCATCGTGTAATCCAACATGACCGTATTTCCATTGGCAATCATTGATGCATTACCTACTATGTCACCGGCTGTTGCGACAAATCTTTTCTGGCCATCGGGTGTGAGTGTCCACGTGCGGTGGAGTTTTTCTCCATCGTTGTAGATAAAATGTTCATCCAAAGTTCCAACACCATTTTTATCCCAGCTTCCGACCAAATCCCCTTTGAAAGTACGGATGATTTTACCATCACGATCTTTGACCATCCCATAGGCTTTGAGTGGTCCATTGAAATAGCTTTGTGGGACAAATTCAGGGGAGGTGTTTTTGAAATCATCGATGTGCATCGACGAACAACCGGTTAAAAAAGTACACAGTCCCAGTGTTAAAATGGTTTTTAGTGTCATGATTAGAGTCCTTGGTTTAGGTGAGTGTTACCATCACGGGTGAAGACAACTTGTACGAGATTGATGTTACGAGTTAAAAAACCCGCTTCACAGTAGGTGAGATACATGCGCCACATTCGGATAAAATAGTCATCAAATCCAAGTTTCTTTATCTCGTCGAGTTTATCATGAAAGTTTTGATTCCACAGACGCAATGTTTTGGCATAGTCCTCGGTGAACTCTTCCATATGCAGCAAGTTTAGACGAGTATGACGTGACGTTGTTTCCAAGAGCTTGGATACGCTAGGCAGATGCCCACCTGGAAAGATGTATTTTTGGATGAAATCTGTACCTCTGCAATACGCATCGTAACGTTGATCGGGGATAGTGATGATCTGCATAGCTATCACGCCACTAGGTGCGAGGAGTGATTCACATTTTTTGAAGAAGATATCAAAATATTCACGTCCTACCGCCTCGAACATCTCTACGGCTATGATGGCATCAAATTTCCCCTCCATATCACGATAGTCTTTGAGCAGTATATCTATTCTATCACTGACACCATGGATATCAAAACGTTCCTGTGCATGCTTGAGCTGTTCGATCGAGAGAGTAAGCGTTGTGACATCGGCACCGTATTGCTGTGCTAGATGGGTGGCCATTGACCCCCAGCCAGAACCGATCTCCAAAACTTTTGCATTTGGTTTGAGTCGTAGTTTTTGTGCGAGTAGATCAATTTTTCGTTTTTGAGCTTCATGCAAACTCTCTTGATTGGAACCAAATACCGCTGAAGAGTACATCATAGTATCATCGAGCATCAGAGCAAAAAAATCGTTGGAGAGATCGTAGTGCTGGGAGATATTTTTGCGAGAACGGGTTTTGGAGTTTTTACGCATCCAATGGCGTACACGATTAAACTGAGGCAGCAGGTTGTAGAGTGAAAAGCGTTTCTCGTGTTCACTGAGAGTCTCGAGGTGTTGAGAATTATCCATTGCGATACTCATCAGGGTCGTCAAATCGTCACATTCAAAATCCCCGTCCATATAGCTCTCCGCAAATCCGATATCACCAAAAAGGGCGAGACGTTTGAAAAAAGCACTGTTTTTGATGGTAAGGTTCGCATGAGGTGCCATACCGTTACCATAGACTCTGTGGGTTCCATCAGGATAGGTGACACTAAGGTCTCCGTGGGCGAGTTTTTTGAGGTACCTATCTCCTATGCGATTGTAAAAGCCTTTCATGCTATCTCCTTATGTGTTTGATCTTGAGTTCGTGGGCTATACCATGTTAGCCCCCCTTTGAGTTTGAGACGAAGCGTTTGCCATAGGGTACGTGTGACGACAAACAATGTTAAAAATGTGTGTGAACATAATAATGAACGAACTGATGCAGAAGTAAAGGGTTTACTGCTGCCACTGAAATGAGCCAACAAAAGGGGAGTATTATCGATATTCAGTTCAACGATAAGACCAAAATGGTTCTGTGTATATTCGATACTAAAGTTATAATGACCCTCATACCCCATAAAAGGAGA
>CAMBHX010000085.1 GCA_945867285.1 Sulfuricurvum sp. IAE1 | reverse complement strand
TAATATAAATTATATTGAAATTTATATTATACGTTATAGCTTTGTTGTAACTTTACTTTTTGACTCAACTCCTGCACTTCTTGTGGTGAGACATTGTGTTTTTCTTGGGTATATTGTTTCATATTCTCAACAAGTAATCCCATGTTTGCTATGGCTGTATTGGAAATATTTTCCAAGTTTTCATGCATCTCTCGTATGTCATGTTTTTCATATGATTCTAGTGTTATGAGCAATTCTGATAGTTTGCTTTTAGCTGACGAAAATTCCACAGAAAGTGCTTGTGCGGATTCAAACATGGTAGAAATCGGACGTAGTGTTAGACCGAGCTCTTTGGCGGTATGATTCATCTCTCGCATGTTATTAGATGAAAGAACCATTTGCTGCATAATCATCTCACTTTGTTCACGGGATCCTTCTAGTAGGGCTTCGTTTTCCAAAAGGGTCATTACAATACTTTGAGCTTTTGATCCTATTGTTACCATATGATGTTCAAAATCAGTTATGATTTTGGATAATTCACCCTCAATACTACCTGTTATATCATCGTTTGAAAAAGTTTTAGGGAGTTTTTGTACAGCTGTATAAATCATCTTTAATTCACTGTGAGTCTGCTCTTTGGCATCATCAAGTTGTTTCATGGCATGTTTGATATGATTAAAGTGTTCGGTTTGGGCGATGCGTAATAAGTCAATGTGTCTATGGACTATATTATCAAGGCTGGGTAATTCGCTGGTGGTAAATACTTCAAATTTTTCTTGTGCGAGCTGTTGCTGTACTAATACGGACTCAACTTTTTGAATAAAAAACTTTTGATTGTTTAAAATTGAACCCAAAGCCTCAATCTCTTCTTTGAAAATATTTTTGAGTTGTTCATGGGTAGAATTTTCCATTGCTGAAATTCTACTTAATGCTGTGTCAAAAATGTTAAAAAACTGACCCAATTCATTAATATCATCAATAAGTATTTGAATTTGTCTATTTTGTAGTGCATTGCCTGACGCTCTTTGTGTTTGGCTCATGACACTCATAATAGCAGATAAAACTATACCTAACGTGACACTTAGAAGGGCTTCACGAAGCACCAAAAGCCATTGAACACCCTCCCCCAACATCACAAAATGCAAAAATCCAGACACAAATCCTAAAGCGAGGACAATCGGGGTATAGTTTATCTTATTGGGGTCTTTATAGACAGCAATGTGACGCAAAAATAACAATGACATCAAAGCAATAGCAACTAAAAGATCCCATTCAAACATACTTCACCCTTTGTTGATAATTTCATGCAATTGTGAGGGAATGGAAATCACGGCATCACCATAACCTCTACTGCTAAACCCCCAAGTAGCAAAAATCGACCCAATATTAGCATTTTTGGCAGCTTCCATATCTTTACTATTATCGCCAACCATCCATGCGTAATCACAATGTGCATCATATTGATGATACTCTAATAGTAATTCAAGCATTTTCGGATGAGGCTTGGGAAACTCTACATTATCTGCACCTATAATAGATCCAAAAAACTGGGCAATATCTAAATGTTCCAACATGCGCTTGGCAAAGATACTAGGCGCATTAGTTGCAACACTCATATGGAATCCCAGTTCCTTAAATTCTTGTAGTATTTCAGGAATACCATCATATGAGTGAACATTACGAATACACTGATCCCAATAATGAGATTCAAAAAGCTCTTTTGCATCCTTTTCATAGAGTTCTGTTCCATAAAAAAGTCTTGCAAGGTTACGCTCATATGCATTGATGGCGTCAATTATAAATTGCTCGTTAAGAGGATTGAGCGAATAGATGGTACTTCGAACATGATTAATTGAAATGGTAATATCACGGCTGGAATTGATTAATGTTCCATCCATATCAAATAATATTATTTTTTTCATTGCATTTTTTTATAAAGCTCTTGGAGGGTTTGTATAAATAAGGGATGATTATTTGGGCAACGGGAAACTCTGTAGTCAGTTATACCTAAATCATGAGCGATTTCTCTATATTCTACGCTTAATTCAAAATCAGTTTCTGAATTATCTATTGTAAATGCCAATGGTACGATAATAACTTTTTTTCTTCCGATACTTTGGAGCATGGTTCCAAGTGAAGGTTCCAGCCATTTCATAGGCCCTACTTTGGACTGATAAGCCAAATGTACTCCTCGAAAATAAATCCCTTCATTATGAAGCTTATCTTTTAGTAATTCAACATGTGCTATGACATGACGCTGATACGGGTCTCCCTCATCAACAATTTTTTGAGGCAATCCATGAGCTGAAAAAATGAGTTCAAAATCATGCGAATCATCATCTCCAAGTGCTTCTTTTATCAATAGGAGTAAACACTGATTATAAGTGTTGTTCGTAAAAAAGTGTTTTATCTCTACTAAAAGAGGAAACCAATTTAAGGCATTGGCAGTTTTTTCAAAATCTTCTAAAGAAGAGCCTGTAGTAGTGGAAGAATATTGAGGATACAGTGGGATAAGATAGACTTTGTTAACACTAGAGTCTTTCAATCTGCTTATAACTTCGGCAGCCATTGGCGGTGTATAACGCATCACAAAATCAACAATAATCTCATTACCAAGCTTTTCTTGTAGTTCTTTAACCAATGATGTTGTAATTTCTACAATGGGAGACTTGCCACCCAGCGCACGGTAAATCTCTTGAGATTTTTCTGTTCGAGCTAGCGTAATAATTCCAGCAATGAAACGACGTAACAAACTACTTTTAGTTCTAATAATAGCAGGGTCATTAAACATATTGGTCAAAAACATCTCTACTTCACGAAGATTATTTGGACCACCCATGTTGAGTAAAACTATCGCTTCTTTCATTTATCCCCTATTAACCATCAGTTTTTTGTGATAGTGTACCATAACAGCTTATTAAAAGTTACCAAACATAATAAATATTGAAGTTTTTTAAACTTATAATAAACATACACTATAAAAAAAGTAATTTAAGGGGGTGAGAATGAGGCGGTATTTGTTTTTTTTACTAATTTTGGCGGCACTGCCTCTTTTTGCTCAGCCCTCGAAAAAAGAAACATCACTTTTTTTGGAATACGAACGAGAAGCTGCAAAACAAAACAATATTATCGAGGAAGCAAACCCTTTTATAAAATTTATACGACCTATTTCTCCTAAACTACATCAACCTACTCCTGTAATTATTACATCACCTTCTCCTGATGTTGTAGAGAAAAATATTCCTGTTGGTCATGATGAGCGACCTTATTTGATGGTCAATGCTCCTATCAAAGAAAATGCTGTCATCAGTTGTCCAGATCCTATAGTACCAAGTGTTGATGTTTCTGCTATGAATAAACCTAAAAAGTCACTTTTTGCTAATTTCTCTTCGACTAAAGAGCGAGTTTTATCTAAAGCTAAAGCCTTTATTGGTACTCCGTATGGATTTGGTAGTCAAGAATCGGTTCAGACGGATTGTTCTGGCTTTACACAGCAAGTTTATAAAGATTTTGGTATCAATTTGCCTAGAAGTGCTGCACAACAAGCGCGATTTGGAACAAATGTTGATATTAAAGATCTTCAAGTCGGTGATTTGATGTTTTATAAAACCTACAAAAGCGAACCTTCACATGTTGCTATTTATGCGGGTGATGGTCGAATTATACATGCCTCATACCGTAATAAGCGAGTTCAATACGATGCTATTGATAAAGGGTATTACAAACAACGTTTTTTGTATGCTAAACGACTTAATATTGGCAATTTAGACACCTCTAATGAATAAGAAGATTGGATAATGTCAGCGCTGTATTCAATTCTTGATAAGCATTGGTTGTGGAGGGAAATAAACAGTAAGCTTCAGCTTAGCTCTCCTGCTTATACCTATTGGAATGAGAGTCGTCATATCAAGCTCAATCGCTATGTTTTTATCGAAAAAGAAACACTTCCTCCCAAATACTCTCATATTGAAACCTCTCTTACTGACCTCTCTGGATGGTTGCCTACGAACTATGCTGCTTCGAGTTTGAGTATAGACTCCCATGTGTTTGCATACAAAAAAATGCGTCTTTACAATCAATTTGAATATAAATATGTCAATGATATCAAGTTTGTTAATCTCAAACGTTTTTTTACCGAAAATGGAATTGTCTTAACTAAAAAAAGTTATGTACATTTGGGCAAGTTGGATGATTTGAGTATCACCATAGACTCACGTTTTTATCGTATTGATGATAACTATGGAGTAGTTGTTTACGATTGACGTTTTGCCCAGCGTGGAAAAAATCGTGAGGGAGAAAGGATCTCATCTAGCGGTTTATGGTCTACTATATGTTCCTTGAGACATTTTGCCAAATAAGGTGCTAACACAAATCCGTATCCTCCTGAGCCATTAATCATCGTACAATTCGGATAGAAATGATAGTCTTTTGGATGGATATGTTGACCATGGCGTATCAAAGGATATAGGTTAAGCGTGCTATTGGCATCCACTAAAGCTCCTAGCATTGGGAGATAATCGTTGGAGCCACTACGTAATCCCATATAATCTTTTAGTATTTTAATATTATTTAATTTTAAAGTTTTTGAAGCTTTTTCAAGGAGTGCTTGGTGTCCTTGTTTAACATCATAGTGCTCACCACTAAAAGGGGAGTAATGGACATCATGTGTTGCACCAATCGCTACAACACCGGTTTGCATTGTCGGAGAAATAGAAACATGGTGATGTAAAATACAGGGTACTATGGTTGACGTTTCAATATCGATGCGATGCCCCCAAATTCCTCTCAAGCCTACATATTCACTGGGAATGATCTTGGGATATGCTCCTATTGCCAATACTAAGTGTTTGGCGAATAATTTTCCTACTCTCCATGTGCCCTCTTGCCAAATGGGAGAATCAGCCTTAAGACAGAAAAAATCAATTTCCGAGACGAGTGCTTTGCAAACTCCTTGTGCATCTACAACGGCGCCATTGGCGAAAAAAATTGCTTCACTCTTTAATGCTTCATCACTTAAGAGTGTTTGGATAGTCTCATCGACACTCAACTGCTCCAAAGTGGTTTTAGATTTGAATAACTTCACTTTTTCATTCTCTTTGGGATCATTGGCAATATGTAGTAATGGTTTTGTAAGCGTGTATTGCGCAAAGTTGGTAGTATAAAAATCAAGTGCATACGTATGTGCCACTTCCATAATCTCTTTGAGCTCTCCGGATTTAGAGATTTTAGGAGAGATAAAAGCTCCTGCTGCACCACTTCCACCTGCTGCAATACCAGTTTGGTCAATCAGCGCTACTTTAACTCCAGCATTATGGAGAGCGTAGGCGCTGCAACAGCCATTTATTCCAGCTCCTATGATGAGGACATCATATATATTTGTGTCTGCATTGTTATCCATTAGCTACCATGACTTTTTCTTGTCCCAATCGATACAGTGCAAAATCATATTTTATTGGGTCTTTGGGATCAAATTTTTTTAACACAACAGTCAGTTCAATCGCAGCTTTTAAATCGCACTGTTTGCGGTGCAGCAATCCAAGCTTGGTTGCTACGCTAAAAGTGTGAGTATCCAATGGCATAATAAGTTGCGAGGTACAGATACCACTCCATAGTCCCATATCCAGATGGTCGTGACGTACCATCCAGCGTAGATACATCATCCATCGTTTCATTGCCGAACTGTTTTTAGTGATAGGTTTTCCGATCAAAAACTCATATCCTTTGGAACGATAGGTGTTGAGTGCATACAAAGTGTTTATTAGATGATTCAATCCACCTATCACGCCGTCTTTCTCATAGCCTATACGAAAGACTTCATGTGCTCCACCGATTTTTTTCAGACGTCCCAGCGTAATAAACCATGCAACTATATCTTCGTTATTTTGAAAACGATAATAGTGTCCAAGCAGTTTTTGGTGAATCGTATCTTCAGAACTGTCAATACAGGTAAAATCCAGTACATTTAATAGCCCAACGATTGAGCGTACATTTCCATACGCAAATAGAGCACAGGTCAATGCAATATGTTGATCATTGTAACGTCGTGCTACCATGAGAGGGTCAGGCTTTTCATCACAAAGTTCATCGACACAGTTACGTAGTGCAACTTCATCATCAAGGCGTTTTTTTAACTGTTTCATCGCCCCAACTGATAAAGTTTTTTACGTTCACTGGATCCTGCGATATTGGCTTGAGAGCGATATTTTGCAATGGTTCGACGCACCATGGATATTTTAAACTTTGATTCCACCATCTCTAGGAGTTTCATATCACTAAGGGGTTTTTTATGGGATTCTCCTTTGACACATTCGGCGACGAAATCTTTGATAGTGGCATTGGAAATGTCTTCATCAATCGCTGTGGTAAAAAACTCTTTCATCGCATACGTTCCACGATCACACGCAATGTATTTGTTGGCAATAGCACGTGAAATGGTCGAAGGGTTATGCCCAAACTCATCTGCAAGCATTTTGAGAGTAAGTGGTTTGATGGCACCACCGGTAAAAAAATCATATTGATATTCGACAATCATAAGACCAACTTTGTACAAGGTGGCTTTTCGCATCTCCAGTGCATCTACAAGACTTTTTGCCTCTTTGAATTTTTGTGCAACAAAAGAGTGTTCGATTCCATACTCAGTATCAATGTGAATTGCTGGATAAAAAGCATCATTTAGTTTGACTTCAATACCAGTATCAGGATCGTCGAAAATCATCAAATCGGGGATAATAGCAGTTGAGTCTTCCAAAAAATCAATAGCAGGAGGATTTTTAAAGCTCCCAATAGCATGCATGGCTTGAGTAAAATAGGGTTCTTTATGATAGCGGTTGAGGCTATCTAGATGAGTACACATCTCTACTGCAAGAGCATACTCTTGATCGTTTAGAGTACTATGCTGTAGCTGAAACAAAAAAGATTCGCTCAAATTACGTGCACCTACACCAACTGGTTCAACATGAGCAAAACGACCTCGAATCGATTCAAATTGTTCAATCGATAGGGAATTTACTTCACAAAAAGCGACATCATCACCTTCATAATATCCCCCTTCATCCAGGTTTTCACAGACATGACGCGCAACTGCTTGGGATATTGGGGTTGGAAATAAAGGAGCCTCACACTGCTCATCCAAAACATCGTAGAGGCTTTTTTTTTGGATTGTCAATGCTTCAATAGCATCGGATTGTGAGTTTTGAACATAGCTACCGTATTGGATTTTTTTTGGAATACGTGTTTCGAATGACTCTTCAAAACCTGATTT
>CAMBHX010000084.1 GCA_945867285.1 Sulfuricurvum sp. IAE1 | reverse complement strand
TCGTTCAAGCTGCGCCTGACCGTCATTCCTGCTTAGTTTTCAATGATCTCAAACTCAAATCTAAAAGTCTTTTTCAAGGTCTCTCAGTGTTTGTGGACGGGAATTATAGGGGAAAATAAAATAAATGTCAAGGGTTTTTTAAAAGAATTGTAAAATTTATACACTAACTGCTCTGGTTAGCTCTTTTTTCTCATCAAGAGCCAATAGCAACACTGGTAAAACAAACAAATCACTAATCAATGAAAAGAGCATAAGGACTACACCATAGCTGCCAATAAGAACTAATGTCTCCAATTCTGTTAAACTCAGTAATCCAAAAACAGCCATTAATACAACTGCTCCTATAATCGCTGGTACTCCTGCATAAAAAAACATGATTTCCAATGCATGTTTTTTTGTTCGTCCAAAATATCGGCTTCGTAAGTATTTATAGGCAAAATGTATAATAGTATCTGACGTTAGTCCTACTGATATTGTCATTGCTATTAATACCTCTATACTTAAGGTGACATTAAAGAGAATCATAAAGAGTCCAAACCAAACTATTGGAATGATATTCGCGATAAATCCAACCAATCCAATTTTACACGATCTAAAAATGAAACCCATAACAATACCAATCATTATTAATGCCGAAAATAATGATGATGCGAGCACAACTCGCTTATCCATTTTGGCACTTTCTGAAAGGGTATCAAGGTCTGTAAAATAAATAGGAAGGTCTTTATAGTCTTTAAGCCATCTTATAATAGAAGAGTAATCACTATTTTCTAACGTAATCGTAATTTTTAGTACATTTTCATCAATATAATTCTTTTCCATATCGTATAGTTCTAAAAAAAATAATGCTTGCAGTACTCTTTGCTCATCAATGGGTCCATTGATTGAGTTCGCTACATCAAATTGATTCAACATATTTTGAATTGAATCTACTTTGATTACACCTCTATTATAGTATGTTAAATCCTTCTCAAATTTATGAAGCTTTTGCACTAAACTAAGGTCAATTTCTTTAAAAGGAATTTTCAACTTAATTGTCTGCTGATCAACTCTCGTATCAAAAAGAGTTTCACCAGTCGTTCCAAAGCGAAACGAAATCCCAACCATAATCATAATTGTTACAACAATAAAGAGCTGTAGTAACCTAGGACGATAATGTATCTCACGATTTGCAAAGCCATAACACATACGAGCGAAACCAACTCTTGGATGTTGAACACTAAAATAACTCAGCAGTGCAGGTAAAAACGTAAGATTAATAGAATACGCAATAGCTGATGAAACTAAAAGACTCAAGCTTAATATCTGAATAATAACTGAGTCAATGAACAGCAATGTCCCTAAACTGACTATAAGGACTGGTAAAGTCCACAAAGCAGGAGCAAGATTACGATCAATACTTTTTTCTATCGCTCCAATTGCATCATTTTTAAAGTGTGACACATGCCAACGATAGTAAAAATAAAGAAAATGACCAATAGAAACACTCAAAACCATCAATGTCATCGCAATATGTATCTGATAATGTTGACTAAGAAGTTCAATCACACCAAAAGTTAAGATCATAGTTATCGTAGTAACGCTCAAAGCTCCTAATGCTGCAATATAATTTTTAAACAACCAGCGTGACATTAGTATTACCATTACAATAAAGATAGCAGCATACCCTGCATAATGACGTAAGCTCCCCTCGGTTGTTGCTTGTGACGTATGGAATACATAGGGTATGTTTAACTGAGAGCAATCTAGTGGTAATGTGGACTCAATCGTAAAATAAAAATGTTTAAAATCTTTATCCACAAACTGACGGTATTTTTCGGGAGATATTTGAACAAAACTTTTTATTATTGATAGATTTAATTCATTAAAAGCAACAGCCTTAACCAAGCTTGAATCTTCAGTACCATCTTGATAAATACGATACGATGAAACTAATGATTCTACTTGCACAACACCCTTTTGATGTGTCAAGTTGGATTGAAGTGATTCAAGAACAGATTTGGTATTATCGTCAAAAAGAGGAACATCAATTGCCAAGCGAGTTACATACGCTGTTTCATAGGCTTTATTTTTTGTTTTTTGATACTCCGTGGACTCACTCAACCAATACAAAGTATCCGAAGAAATCAGCTCAAAATGAGAAATCTTCAGAACAACAAATGTTAATACAATAAAAAAGAAAATAATAAAAGCACGGAACCGACGGATATGGTGAACATACCTTGATACATTAGGAGTATTATAATACATAGTCAATTCCACTCTTTCGCTATAATGAGATACGGCCGCTTTGTAACATTTAATTGCTGTGCTACATTTTCGATATCTCCAATTTTTTCCTCAACCTGAGGAGAAAGAGCTGCGGGAGGCTTGATGTTTTTTCCTGCCACCATAATTTCAAACATGGCGTTTAATGGAGATGGTACGCTATAAATCGTCCCAATAGTTTTATGAGTATTAAAACGTTTAAGCTCATAAAAAAAGATATAATAGTGATACATTCCCAGCATTTTTTGATTATCATGAATCATGGAAATAAAAGATCTCGAATAAGGGCATTTGGGATCAATAAAGACATAGGCCTTAATCTTCCCCTCACCATATTCCATCGCATGATGCTCAATAGGACGAATCAAGGCGGCAATTTCTCCTGTAGTGAGAGTTGCAGCACTCACAGTTTGAGTTCCTACAACAAACAATTCAAAGAAAAAGTAGATTTGGAGTATAGCTTTCATAAGAGACATAATAAAGCTAAAATGTCACATTATTATTACATAAGTGATTAAAAAATACTCACCCCTCTAATTCATCACGTGTTACGTCTACCATAACATTCAAATAAGAACTTCCACTGCCCAAGACCACTCCCTGCATTGGCGAACAATCACCAAAGTCGCGACCATATCCCAAGACAATATGTTGATGAGCTGGAATAATATTATTAGTAGGGTCAAAGTCAAACCACCCAAAGCCTGGAATAAAGACCGAGAACCATGCATGAGAAGCATCAACGCCAAAAAGTTTTATCTCGCCATCGGGTGGAGTCGTTTCTAGGTATCCACTCACATAGCGTACTGCCAAACCTAATGAGCGCAATGCCGTAATCGCCAAATGGGCGAAATCTTGACACACACCTTTGCGCTGTGCAAACACCTCATCAACAGGGGTACTAATATCACTAAAACCCGACACAAATGAAAAATCATTAAAGATCCTTCCCATAAATTCTTCCACACTCTCATAAAGTGACTTACTTGGCTCAAAGGACTGTTGCGCATAATTACGCAAATCCCTACTAGCATGAGAAATGAAATGACTAGGGAAACAATATTGTTTTGCATCCAAGATATCAGCATTATTAGTGCGAAGCGCACTCACAACCTGTTCATAAGTCAATACTTTGGCGAATTCATGCGTCAATTGATGTGCTTCAATAGCTGCAATATCCATGGCGACACATGATCGTGCTATGACCTTGAGATGTTGATGCCCTTCTCGTATCAATATATGAGAGAGATGGTTACCAAAGTAATCATCATAATTATCCATTTCACTCACTGTTGGATCAGTAGAAATTGAGAAATCCACGAGTGTCTGAAAAGGAGTGTTTCTGGGTTTGAGGCGTACTAGATTGTGACTTAACGTCACATTTTGTGCGTACAAAAATTGGGTACTATGATAAATTTGATACAGCATGGCTACTCGTCATAATGGGAAAAATACGTTTTAGAAAGTTCAATAGCTGCAATAATAAGTTTGTCAGCAACACTGGAGAGCACTGCATCCATATTTTCTCGTACAAACGTACCTCCCTGTTTTTCGCATAAATGATCGATTTTTTCCAATCTAAGTTGTGAAAATGCCTCAAATAGTGGCTCTTCATAACGACTTAAATACATCTCATGTTTAAATTTAGGCAATTTTGGAAGCGCCTTTAAAAGCTGGCTGATTTCACTAATCAGAGATTTTGGAAATTGCATATCCAATAGTAAAAATTCACTGACCTGTTTTATCTCGATGGATGATCGATAGTGAGCTCTATACGCATTTAAACTCTCACTGGTACCTAATAACGCTTCAAGAACTTCGTATTCTACAAAAGGCTCATACTCACTAGTAAGCATGGATCGAGCTTTAGCGATTAACAGTCCTGCGCGTTCCAAACGTGCTCCAATATCATATAATACCAATCCCTGTTCTACGAATAGTGTCTCTTCGATAAGCGCCTTATACGCCATAAGTTGCACCAATAGTTTATCAATACCTGCGATCATATCACGCTGTGTCGGCTGCTGCTTGTGGGTAAAATCACTCCATTCTCGCATCAAGCGTTCATATATTCGCCATCCTTCAAGAGGAAGAAGATTTTTCGTACTTGAACTCGCACCCAATAACATAGTTAAGACTTGCGTTAATGATCCTATCCGATTGGGGTCTGCCATAACACTCCATATCTCATCGATAGGCTTGGTGATTTTTTGATCGCCTGTTCCTAAAAAGCCTGGATATGTCATGCTCAAATGAGTGAGTGCTGCGCACAGAACCTCTTGTACTTTTTCATCCCCATTTCGATCATAACGCGTTGCATTAGCTAGCGTTTTTAGGGTCAAACGAACCATGCGAGCACTGGTAATAGTACGCATCAAATAACGCCCCAACCAAAATAAATTTTCAGCCCGCAACGTAGGAATATTCTCTAAAGAATTTTCTGAAATATTTTTGGATTTAAATACGCTAGTCATCGTAGGTACTATAGGCAAAAGACTTGCATATAAAGTTTGAGACATTCCATTCATCGTTTGTGTCAAGGTTGTAGGTGGTATATCTTCACCAATAATCCATAAATCTTTACTGCTACCCCCACCTTGACCCGTTACAATCAATGCATCATCACAACTTACTCGAACTAATGCTCCAGGCATCACTTCATACGCTTCACTGGTTTTCACGGCAAACGAACGAATAAGGATTTTTCGTGGAACGATTTTCTCGTCTATAAATGTCGGTGCTGTTGCGAACATCACCTCTTCTTGCCCAACATAACGATGGGGTTGTTGTAAAATTTTATTTTTTAATACTTCTCTGGCTTGAAGACTTAAAGTTTTTCCCACATAAAATGAAGGTTCATCCGCACTTCTATCAATGGTTTTAATTGTAAGTAAATGAAGATTTTCTAAAACATATTCTCGCTCTTTTTCTTGACCGCACCACCATGTAGCAACCTGTGGCAATAATAACTCTTCATCTAAAAAATAACGAGCTAATTGAGGTAAAAAAGGATATAAACCTAAGTTTTCTAAAATACCACTTCCTAAAGGATTTGCCATAGTAACTCCGCGTTTTCGTAGCACCTGAACCAAACCAGCCACTCCCAATTTGGACTCAGAACGTAGTTCTAAGGGATCACAATAGCTCTCATCCACACGTCGCACTACCGCATCAATACGACGCAATCCCTTGAGACTTTTTAGCCATAAAGCTCCCCCCTTTGCCAGTAAATCTTGCCCTTGAACCAATGTTAATCCCAAAAAAGAACTCAAATAAGAGTGCTCAAAATAAGTTTCATTATGTGGTCCAGGAGAGAGAAGAACATTAAGTGAATTACCAGAACTGTTTTTTCCAAGCCCCAAAAGTATCTCTTTAAAATGTTCGAAAAAAGAGTAAAGTCGTTGGACATTTATATTTTTATACAACACTTGTAAGGCACTGTTCATCGTCAGTCTATTTTCTACCGCATACCCCAAACCTGATGGTGCTTGCGCTCTATCACTAATAACCCACATTTTTCCATCAGGCCCCCTAGCCAAATCAACCGCTACAATCATCATCGGATAAGCAAGATGATCATATATCCCATGAACCTCACGCAAAAATCCACTGTGCGTCAAAATGACTTCACTGGGGATAATCCCCTCTTTGACGATACGCTGTTCACCGTAAATATCTTTGAACAGTAAATTGAGTAATTTGGCTCTCTGTGCCACACCTGCTTCAATGATCTTCCATTCATTCTCGTCCAATACCAAAGGGATAGGATCCAAACTCCATGGGCGTGATGCACCACTGGGGTCATTGTAAACATTGTAGGTAACACCGTTATCTTCTAGTCGCCACTCAATCTCTTGGCGCTTGACTTCCAAATTGTCCAAACCAAGCTCTTCGAGATTATCGACTATCGTTTTCCAATGGGGTCGGATAGTACCATGTTCGTCCATCATCTCATCATACGATGAACTTTTATAATCGTCAAACATCAAGAAATGGGACTCCATTTACGACGCAAATCAAGAGTGTGAGGATATTCTAAACTTCCCTCTAATTCCTGATACGCAAACGTTTTAGAATTGGGGTTTTTCACCATAATACGTGATGTTTCCATCTTGTCGCTATCATCTTGCTCTTTGAGTGGTGGAGAAACTTTTTCAATTTCCCCTTGAGTATGCCCAAAATCCCAATAGCGGCTGATTCGACGTGATTGTGCTTCCAGAGAATTGACAGGGAAACTATCGTACGATCTTCCACCCGGATGCGCCACGAAATAGGTAAATCCACCTAATGAGCGATTGCTCCATGTATCCACCACATCAAATACCAACGGTACATCTACCCCGATTGTAGGATGCAATGCTGACCACGGCTGCCATGCACGATAACGAACTCCTGAGACATATTCTCCCTCGACACCCGTGTTTATCAAGGGTACCTTAACCCCATTGCAGGTCAACACATGCCGCTCCGCAACAAAATCACGTACTTTGACCTGTACCCGCTCTAACGATGAATCAACATAACGGGCTGTCCCTTGTGAGCTTGACTCCTCACCCAGCACATGCCACGGCTCTATACCTGCACGTAATTCACAATGAATGTTTCCAACTTGACTCATCCCGTACAACGGAAATCGAAATTCGAAAAATGGATCAAACCAATCAGACTCAAATCCGTATCCTTCACTGCGCAAAAACTCGACAACGTCATTAATATCTTCTCGTACATAATGTTCAATCAAAAATTTATCGTGTAATTGTGTTCCCCATCGTACAAGTTTATGTTTGTACGGTTTACGCCAAAATAAGGATACAAGAGTACGAACTAACAACATCTGCATCAATGACATTTGCGCATGAGGAGGCATATCAAATCCTCGAAGTTCTAAAATCCCCAAGCGCCCCGTCGATGAATCGGGGGAATAAAGCTTGTCAATACAAAACTCACTGCGATGGGTATTACCCGTAATATCTGTCAACATATGTCGAAACAATCTGTCTGTCAACCAAAATGGCACCTCTTGCCCTTGAGGGATTTGAGCAAAAGCAATTTCAAGCTCATACAG
>CAMBHX010000083.1 GCA_945867285.1 Sulfuricurvum sp. IAE1 | reverse complement strand
TAAATAACGTATGGAGTATTCCCTTTTCTCAAAGCCAAAAGAGCTTTTTATTGATCTTGTCAATCCAAGAGACTATGTTCAAATCGACAGTGTCTCTCATATGTACCAAAACCTAAAAGTTTCGGTGCAAAAACCACTTAAAATGGTTTTGCTTTATGGAAAACCAGGAACGGGTAAAAGTATGCTTTTGCAGAAACTCAACCACGATCTTTCAAAGCATCAAAAAGTTTTTATGGTAAACATTCCCATTATCGATGAAGATGATTTTTTACGTGTTTTAGCGCAAAACCTTTTTGGCTACCAGTCCGAAGAACCTCTTACATTAACACGTTTTTTAGAATATACAGCCTTAGTGGAGCATGATAATATTCCTATTGTTTTACTTGATGAAGCACAGCTTTACAGTTCAACATTGATGGAAAAAATTCGTCTTATCTCCGATACTCGTACATTGAAGTTTGTTATCACTTTGCATAAAACAGATGATGAAGATGTGATTGCTAAAGAACACTTTCAAACACGTATCTGGGAAAGTATCGAGCTTCAAAATGCAACACCTGAAGAATTAAAAATTTACATTCAAAAAAAGCTACTTAAAGCCAACTGTTTTGATGTGGCCAATATGATAAACGATAAAAACATACAACTTATCACTAAATTAACACGTGGTAATTATCGAGAGACCAACAAACTAATGTTTTCCCTTTTCGGGCTTTACGAATGGTTTGAAAAAAACTCTCCAGGTAAAATCAAATACAATGAATTACGCAAAAAATACATAGAAATGGCAGCTATTCATACAGGACTCATTCGTGCTTGATATTCCATCTTTAGAAAGAAAATGGCTCAAATATAAAATCAAAAGATACTTGCCATATAGCATAGCAACCCTTCTAGGGACAATTACGCTAATTACCATTCTCATATTTTTCAATTTTAGACATAGCTCTCTTGAGGACAAAAATCTCACTCTTGCTACCAATCATGTACCCAAGCCCTCTTCTATCCCAATCAATACCTTCAGCGAAGTTATCCTAGAGCCATCTATGCAGTTTATGCAAACCATTACACCCTCTGCTATTACATCACATCAATCTCAAATACTCGCTTCAGAACAGATAAGCACTCCAAAAAATGTACCCCACATCGTTCCGAGATCCAGTCTTGTTATGTTACCAGTACCTGCTGCTACACCCTCTCGCCAAGCCATTAGCCTTAAAACACCAACAATAAAACATGGATCTGATGCAATCGATATTCATGAAATTGAAGAACGCTTTAAAACCAATCCGTCACCTCAACTTGGACTTTACATTGCACGCTATTATTATGATCACAAGGATTATAACGAAGCTTATAATTATGCTCTAAAAACAAATTCAATCAATAAAGACATCGAAGAGAGCTGGTTAATTTTTTCCAAATCACTTCTTAAACTTGGAAAAGTCGACCAAGCAAAAAAAACACTTCAATACTATATTTCCCAATCCAATTCCGATAATGCAAAAGAGTTACTTAATTCAATTGAACACGGAGATGTTAAATGAAAAAAATCTCTCTTATTCTTCTTGGATTAACAATATCACTTTACGCCACAACTGCAGCTCAAATGCTACAACTCTATCAAAAAGGTGAATACAATTTAGCATGTGACTTAGGCGCTAAAAATATTACCCGCTTTGAATCTAATGAGGCACAGCTTTCTTTGTATGCTTTTTCTTGCCTCAAAGCTGATCGTATAGACCGTCTAAATACCCCGATTATACTTCTCAACCAAACAGCTGAGGCACGTGCCAACGCTTCTTATTTTTCTATGTTAGTAATGCAAAAAAAACTACTCATGCAATCCTTATATGACAATATATCATTTAAATCATCCAATTTTCCAACCAGCTCTCATATTCTTTCAAAGGTGTTTCATCTTTATTTACAATCTAATAAAATCACCAAAGAATATGTTGATCCCTCAAATACACGAAACTCTTACAAGCTTTACACAACAGAGTTTAACGGAAAAAAAACGATTGCTATTGATGAATATTATGATAAAATCTTAACAATACACCATGTATACTAAGGAAAATCAATATGGACAGAATAACTAACGATTTACTAGATAAGCGCCATATTACTCAAATACAAATCGACAGACTAATAGCTCGTGACGTAAAGCCAGATGCTATCTTAGAGACACTTACTAAAATAGGAGCTATCTCCCTGAATGCTCTTAAGAGATTTGTAGTCGAACAAATTCGTCTAGGTATCTACGAGCTTTCCATTATAAAAAATTACCATTTTTTAGACGAATCCTCTATTTTAGGTTATTTAGCAGAAGTTCTTGACTTACAGTATGCTGATTTAGATGCCATTGACATGGATTATAGACTGGTTGAAAAAATTCCTACAGCACAATTAAAACGCTACAATGCACTCCCTATTTCACAAGATGACATGTATGTTATAGTAGCTTTTGCTGATCCTCTGAATATTGAAGCCCAAGAGTCTATTCAGCGTCTTTTTCAACGAAAATCTCTGAAGGTAGCTGTGGCTACCGAAAAACAAATTCAAACTTATCTTTTTAAGATTGAGCTCAAAGACAGTGTAAAGGAATTAGTTAATAATATTCGTAATGAATTGCGCAATATAGGAAGTATTGAAGAACAACAAGAAGCATCCTCTATTTTACAACTCATTGATGTTATTCTTAAAGCGTGTATTAAAGGTCGAGCTAGTGATATTCATATCGAACCTACGGAGAAAAACTGTGTCGTTCGTGGTCGTATCGATGGAAAACTAACTGAAATTTTCATTTTTGATCGAGATATTTATCCTCCACTTGCTTCACGTATGAAACTACTTGCCAATCTAGATATCGCAGAACGCCGAAAACCGCAAGATGGGCGCTTTTCGGCAATGGTTATGGATGCTGAATTTGATTTTCGTATTTCCACTCTTCCCATATTATATGGCGAGTCCATCGTTATGCGTATTTTGGACAAGACTAAGGCATTAGTCAAGCTTGAAGAGTCAGGTATGGATTCTGATAGCTATAAGAAACTTATCAAGGCTCTCGAATCCCCTTTTGGAATTATTCTTGTCACAGGCCCTACAGGAAGTGGAAAAACCACCACTTTATATGGTGCACTCAATGAACTTCGTAACGTCGAAGACAAAGTAATTACCGTTGAAGATCCTGTTGAATATAGAATGAATCTCATTCAGCAAGTGCAAGTTAACGCTAAAGTTGGCCTCTCTTTTGCTGATGCCTTGCGCTCCATATTACGTCAAGACCCTGATAAAATCATGATTGGGGAAATTCGTGATCATGAGACCCTAGAAATTGCCATTAAAGCTGCCCTAACTGGACATTTAGTTATTTCCACACTTCATACCAATGATGCCATTAGTGCCATTCCTCGTATGTCTGACATGGGTATAGAGCCCTATTTAATCAGTGGTGCACTTATGGCAATCCAAGCACAACGCCTTGTTCGACGTATTTGTAAATATTGTAAAAAAGAGGTTGATATACCCTTAGCACTTAAAGAACAATATGAAGCATTCATCCCCAATGGAACTGTTTTTTATCACGGAACAGGATGCAAAGAGTGTAACAGTTCTGGCTATATGGGCCGAGAAATGATTTGTGAAGTTCTCCCTATTTCTGAAGGTTTATCCAGTCTAATAGCACGAGGTGGATCTAAAGATGAGATTTTTAAACTTGCCAAAGAAGAAGGCTTTGTTGGAATGTTTGAAAACGGTATGGCGAAAGCTGTTCAGGGAATCACAACCATAGATGAAATCTTAAGGGTGGCAAAAGGATGAAATACTTTATTGTAACAATTCTCTCCAAAGGGAAAAAAAACGAATATGGTTTGTATGCTGAACACAAAAAAGAGGCACAATATCTTGCTAAAATAAAATATTCTGGGATGATTCTCAAAGCTATTGAATCTTCACCTCCACTAGAAGATCAATTCAAAAGATTCAAAGACACTTTTCTCTCCAATGTTAAGAAAAAAAAACTTAAACAAGATATGCTCATTGCTGCGATTCGACAGCTGGCAGTTATGGCGAATGCAGGTATTTCTATTCACGATTCCCTTCATGAAATCGCTGGTGCAACTACTGATACAACACTCAAAGAAGTCCTAAGTACTATGGCCGAAGATATCAATTCTGGGCATAGTCTCTCCAAGTCAGCTGCTAAATTTAGTTATCAGTTGGGCACACTTAGCTTAGCGATGATTGAATTGGGTGAAAAAACCGGGAACATGGCCGAAGCCTTACATAAATTAGCCGATATGCTTGAAGAAATTAGACGCAATATTATCAAGTTTAAAAAGGCAATGGCATATCCTCGAAACGTTATGATTGCTATGGCTGTCGCATTTACTATTTTGATTTCCTATGTTGTCCCTCAATTTAAAACAATTTTTGAACAATTGGGCGCTGAACTTCCGATGCCAACACTAATACTTTTGTTTTTAGAACATCTCTTTAATACCTACGGGATTTATGTTCTGGCAGGACTTTTTCTCTTTATTTTTGCATTTCGCTATATGCTTGACCACAATCGTGAATTTAAATATAAATGGCACCAATTGCTTTTAAAAACCTATTTAATTAAAAATATTATCAAATTCTCCACGCTTAGTCGTTTTACTCTCGTCTTTTCAGAACTTGTTCGTGCAGGTATTCCAGTAGCAGAAGCACTGGAAACTTCGACCGCTATGATCGATTCACTCCCTCTTCAAGAACGTTTATTGATTGTCCGCTCTGCTGTTGAAAAAGGGGGATCTTTGAATTCAGGGCTCAAAGAAACAGGATTATTTGAGAATATGATTATTCAAATGATTTCAGCGGGGGAATCTAGTGGACAACTTGATTCTATGCTCCAAAAAGTCATGGAGTACTATAAAATGCGCTTTGATGCCATCATCGATGGGCTCTCTGAAGCAATCGAGCCAATTATGCTTTTTATGATTGCCGCAATGGTAATTTTATTGGCACTAGGCATCTTCTTACCAATGTGGGAAATGGGGAATGCTGTTCAAGGACGGCATTAGCCACTCCTTGTTATACATTAAAACGAATTGATCCGTTTTAATGGCAGGGACAAATATCCCTACAACCCCCTAAAGTCACTCTTCGAGTCCTTTTTTTATTAACATTACATACGCTTCATCTTTAGGTATTAACCCCGTTTCATATAAAAATTGCGAAGGGACAAAGCTGGTTTGCTTAATTTTATCGTATTTAGCAAAACTCAAATACAACTTATCTTTGGCACGAGTAACAGCTACATAAAACAATCGTCGTTCTTCCTCAATACTCCCACTTCGAGCCATAAGCTTCCGATTTGGGAATCGTCCGTCCATTAAATCGATAACATAGACCTCTTTGTACTCTAATCCCTTGGATGCATGAATACTCAACAAATGGACCCCTTCCCCTTGCGTTAGATCTTGAGAACCCAAAATCATAGCATTCAAAAATCGTTCGTGTTCTTTATATGGTTTTGCCAACTCAAACAAAATGGTTGCTTTACGACGTATTTTTTCAGCAGATTCAACTTTTATTTTCTCATCAATACTACCATTTTCATTCATAGCTCGCCTATGCGAAAGATACTCAACAACATGATTATACAGTCCTGATGTAGCAATTTTTTGAACTGCCTCTTTGGGACTTTTTACTTCTTTGAGCTTACGAAATAACATAAATAAATCATGGAGAAAAATCGCAGACTCTTTAGTCAGCTTAGCATGCTTTAAAATCGGATTACCTATGAAATTCGGATCAAGCCCCAGTTTAGCAAAGCGTCCTGCACTCCCTAATTCCGAATAATCATCAAACAGTCCTAACTGATGGTTGAGTTTCCGTTTTTCAAAAGGGTTTGATACCGAGGTATCAGGGGTAAACAGTCCTCGCGAAAACGATCCATCACCTAGTTTTTGTAATGCCACAAAAAGCTCTTTTGCCGCCGCACTTCCCAATCCTTTAGTGTAATCAAATAGATGAATAAACGCCATCATATCTGATTCATTGACCAAAAGAGTATAAATATCCAGTAATGCTTTAATCTCTTTAGAATCAAAAAAACTTGTTCCTCCACGTCTGCGACACGGTATTCCCATCTCACGCAAGACGGCCTCCATACCATCTGCTGAAGCATTGTTACGAAAAATAACCGCAATCTCCTCTTTATCCGTTGTTGATTTTCCTATAGCTTGGGCGATACCGTGATATTGATCAAAAAGTTCCTCGTACACTAATAGTGCTGGAGATTGCGCATCCCCCGTACGAGTCACTTCTAATGCTTTTGGATAAATTCGTTCATTGTGCGCGATAACTGTATTGGCTAATGATAAAATAGGTACAGTAGAGCGATAATTTTTGTTGAGCGTATACACTTTGGCATCCGTAAATGTTTTGTCAAATGATCCAATAATCGAAATATCAGCGCCATTAAAAGCATAAATACTCTGGTCATAGTCCCCCACACAAAATAGTGATGGTGGATTCATAGCTGCCACAAGTGTCCCTTGAAGGGCGTTAGTATCTTGATATTCGTCAATTAACACTTCTTTGTAGCCCAAATCACTTTTAGAAGCCAAAGTGCGCATTTGGAGTAGTAGATCATTAAAGTTGACAAAACCATACTCTTTTTTAAGTGTCTCAAACTCATCCACAATATCCGCATAAATCATGGCATAGACAGCATGCTCGTCTTGACGCTCTAGTATCCACTCTTCAAAATTATTATTGATTTCCGTATTTTGATAAAAAGAGTACACATCATAGAGGTAGTTGGCACCGTATGCAGGAGTCGCACAGTCCAAATGAGAAAATGTCCGTTTTTCATAAACACTACGAAACAACGTCTTTAATTCACGAGGCTGCTTAAGTACCACTTTTCCATCTTTTCGTTTAAGCCAGCGATAACTTACAGCATGAAACGTGCCTGCGTCTACCTTTGAAGCTATCTCTCGGCCAAAAAACTGTGCAACACGCTCCACCATCTCCTGTGCTGCTTTATTGGTAAATGTCAGCAATAAAATCTCTTCGGGTTTTACATTTTGAGAAATGAGATGGGCAATTCGACCCACAATAGTGGACGTTTTTCCCGTCCCTGCAGAAGCTATGATGAGATTGTGTCCATAAGGAGCGGTTGCAGCAGTATATTGTTGCTCATTAAGGCGTGAAAGCGGCAAAAAAACTCCTCTATTTAAGAATGACATTTAACCATAAGTCCCATTTCATTGAGCTTCGATATAATGCTGAATATTTTTATTATTTAACTTTTACAAGGCTTTTGTATGTCCGCTACTCACTATGACCCAAAAAATATCGAAGAAAATTATTATCCTATTTGGGAAAAAAGGGGTTATTTCGAGATAGACGGGAATGCCTCTATCGTTAAACC
>CAMBHX010000082.1 GCA_945867285.1 Sulfuricurvum sp. IAE1 | reverse complement strand
TCGGGATATTTGGCATGGAGTTGTCGTATTGCTTCAACGGTTTGGATAGCGGCATCACGATACTCTACATCACCACTTCCCACGGTAAAGGTGAGCATATCAAAGATGAGATTACTAGGTGCTATACCGTGACGATGGACACATAAGTCGTAGATTCGACTGGCAATACGCATTTTGTCAGCCGTTGTTTTTGCCATTCCTTGCTCATCGATGGTGAGACACACCAGTGCGGTGCCGTATTTTTTGGCGAGAGAACATATCGCGTCCAGACGCTCTTCACCGTCTTCAAGGTTGACAGAGTTGATGATGGGTTTGCCGCCGATGACTTTGAGCGCTTCTTCCATGGTGTTGACCCGTGTAGCATCGGGCATCAATGGCAGAGGGATTTTTTGGTTGTACAGTGCAATGACATGACGCATATCCACCGCACCATCACGACCGGCAAACTCGACATTGACATCCAGACAGTGGGCACCATCACGCACTTGGGCTTGTCCAACGCTGAGAGTCCCCTCGTAATCCCCCTCGATGATAAGCTCACGAAATGCTTTGGAACCGGTAGAGTTGGAGCGCTCGCCTATGAGTAGAGGTGCTGGATTTTGGATGAGTTCGACCGTGTTAAACAATGATGCAATAGAAGGGGGTTGAGCCCCACTTGGTTTTTTTGGAACAACTGTAGAGACTTTATCGACCAGTGCACGGATATGTTGAGGGGTAGTGCCACAGCATCCTCCTAAAAAACTTACCCCATCATAGGCTAAAAAATCATACTGACGTTTTGCAAACTCATCTGGTCCCATAGGGTAATATGAGTATCCACCACGGTTTTGGGGTAGCCCAGCATTGGCATGAACGGAGATGGGTTTCCCCCAAACTGAGGAAAGGGTTTTGATGTGTTTGGTGTATTGCTCAGGGCCTGTTCCACAGTTGAATCCGAGACTTATGATGTCAAAAGGCTCCATAATGGTAGCAATAGTGGCAGCATCCGTACCGATGAGCATGGAGCCTGCAAGTTCAATTGTGACCGAAACCATGATAGGCAAATTGGTATTTCGTTGTATATTAGCTGCTTGGCATGCATGAAGCGCTGCTTTGATTTGGAGTGGGTCTTGACATGTTTCGAGTAAAAATATATCGGCACCGCCATCGATGAGACCTAAACAACATTCCAAATATCCCTCAAACATTTCGTCATAGTGGATGTGTCCCAATGAGGGGAGCTTTGTTCCAGGTCCAATAGATCCTAATACATAGCGAGGGTGACTGGCGGTAGAAAATTTGTCGCACTCGTCACGACATACCTGTGCCCCTGCACGGGAGAGCTCATAGGCTCTGTGACCTATTTGGTACTCCTCCAAAACCCAGCTAAACGATCCAAAGGTATTGGTGGTAATGAGATCAGCACCTGCTGTAAGGTAGGCGTGAAAAATATCGCTCATTACTTGGGGACACGTGACGTTAAGAATTTCGTTGCATCCCTCGTTGCCTTCCCATGCCTCTTTGGGAATTTTGTCATCACGCTCTTGAAGTTGTGTTCCCATGGCACCATCGATGATAAGTGGGCGTTTTTGGAGAGTTTCAAAAAGCTGTTGTTTGACTGACATAGTGAGACCTTGAGGTAATATTATCGTGTGATTTTATCGCATACAGACCAAAAGAGGCATAAGGATGAAACTATAATTATTTTGTTACACTCTAACTATGAAAAATGTAGTGTAGATATTACCATTGGGTGTTGTAATGAGTTTTATAGATATAGAGAGTTTTGGTATAACCGGTTTTTTGGTTAATTTTCTTTTTCTAGTGTTGATTATAGCTGTGGGCATGTTGATTGTCAACAAAAACAGACGTTTGGATGAGTTGGTACGTCAACGTACGGATGAGCTTGAAGCTTTTAATCAAAAACTGCAAGATGAGGTCAATAAAGCAGTTGAGAAAAATCGTACACAAGAAAAAATCTTGATGCAACAAGCAAAAATGGCGGAAATCGGTTCGATGGTTGAATCCATCGCCCATCAATGGCGCCAGCCTCTGAATATTTTGGGATTGTCAATGACTAAGCTTAATCTTAATCTTGAATTAGGAATCAATGCACAAGATACAGAGAAAACCATAGAAATAGTAGAACAGCAGATTCAATATATGTCTCAGACAATTGATGATTTTAGGAATTTTTTTAAACAAGACAGAGTGCAAACGAAAGTTAATATTAATAATATCGTAGGAGAAATTGAGACATTATTGGGACCTTTGTTGGCCAATAAAAATATTGAGTTTATCCGAGAGATTGACCCTGAGATCACAGTGCTAGTTTACTCTAATGAGCTCAAGCAGGTGCTGATCAATATTGTTAATAATGGTCGTGAAGCTATAGAGCACAGTAAGGAACAAGAGAAAAAAATTATTGTGAGTTGTATCAATGATAACGACCATTGCACTATTTCTATTGAAGATACTGGCGGCGGTGTTCCATTGCACATTATTGACAAAATCTTTGATCCTTATTTTACAACAAAGTTCAAGTCTCAAGGTACTGGTATTGGGCTATATATGGCAAAGATGATTGTCGAAAAACATTTTTTAGGAAAATTGAGTGTTTATAATACGGCTAAGGGTGCGTGTTTTGAGTTACGTTTAAATCATCAAAGTGAGAGTGCTGAGCGACGAAGAAAGTAGATGCTGTGTTGGCTTTAGTTTGCCATCCATGAAGCACGTTTTGATGCACGTAATTTTTTAAGCAAAGCTTTTTCAAGTGAGCTATAGCGTTTCATAATTCCTCCTTCTACTTTTATTTTTGAAACTTTACAGTGGATTAATTACGCTATTGTTACGTTAAAAAGGAGATCGATATGGAAAAAGCATTATTGGGTGGAGGATGTTTTTGGTGTATTGAGGCTGTGTACAGTCGAACACTTGGAGTTCATAGCGCAATAAGTGGTTATGCAGGTGGAGCTCGTAAAAATCCAAGCTATGAGCAAATTTGTACGGGTGCAACAGGTCATGCAGAAGTAGTTGAGATTACCTATGACCCCAGTGCTATTTTGTATGAGGAGATATTGGAGATATTTTGGGCCATTCATAACCCCACGACGCTCAATGCGCAAGGTGCTGACAAGGGGACACAATATCGTTCGGTAATCTATTATAGCGATGAGGTTCAAAAACAAATAGCTCTACGCTCGATTGCCAAAGCGCAAGAAGATTTTGACGAACCTATTGTGACCGAATTAGCATTAGCGCCAGAGTTTTTTGAAGCGGAAGCATACCATCAAGATTATTTTACGCAACATCCGACACAAGGGTACTGTTATGCAGTCGTAGCTCCCAAAGTGGAGAAGTTTATGAAAACATTTGCCCATAAGGTGAAATAATCTACTTTATTCTTTCTCTTAGAAGAAATTAGTTTAGATTTGTAGTAGTATCTTCTGGAGTTAGAGCAATATCAAACCCCAATTTTCTCACCATTTCAAGATCTGTATGGGCTTCGCGCCCTGTTGTTGTGAGGTAATTGCCCAACACAATACTATTCGCACCAGCGGCAAAAATCTCTTCTTGACGTGCACCAAATGTGACTTCACGTCCACCTGCGACCATAATACGATCCGCCTGAGTCAAAATAGTGCGTGAAAGGCGGATAAGTTCTAGTGATTCATTGACGGTGAGGGGATTTGGATTGAGAGGAAGGGCACTGTTGTGATGGTAAAAGTTTAGTGGCACCGAAGTGGGATTAAGTTCTTTAAGTGAATACAGCATACTAAGGCGGTCGTCTGATGTCTCGCCCATCCCAAAAATACCACCACTGATTAGAGTTAATCCTGAAGCGTTGACATTTTCACAGGTCTCATAACGTTCACTCCATGGATGAGTTGTGCATACGCTAGGATAAAAGTTTTGTGATGTTTCGAGATTATGATTGTAAGCCCTTATTCCGGCAGATTTTAGCTCTAAGAGTTGTTCGAGTGTTGCAGTACCGTTACAGGCGATGAGACGCAGACGTGGAACTTCACGAGATAGTGTGCGGGCGATGGAGCAGACAAACTCTAGTGTTTTATCATCTAGCCCTTTGTGGGCAGTGACGAGACAAAACCCCAGTGCCCCAAGAGATTCCATCTGACGTGCTTCTTGGAGTATAGATTCCATGGGCTTTTGGATGTAGCGTTGTATATCGGCTTTGTATTTGACACTTTGGGAGCAAAACTTGCAATCTTCATTGCAGGTGCCACTGTTGATGTTACAAATCGAGCAGAGGAATATTTTTGACATCATACCACCTGATTTAATACGACAAAGGAATGTATCTCTTTATCTACGTTAGCCACTAGGGCACTAAAGCTTGCCTCGTGCGAGGCAGAACTATTGATGTGGTCGCTCAAAGGTATAGTGGGTTTCTTCAAAAACCGTACTTTCAATTTCACGTGCATAGTGGGTAATCTTGAAATCGGACTCGGTGACTTCGAGCATCATACATGTGGAGACAGGCTTGTCACGTGCACACGCTTCACCTGGATTTAGAAAAAGTGTTTTGTGTTTAAAATCACACTCAGCAACATGAGTATGCCCAAAAATAATCACTTGCGCATCCGCATTCATATAAAACGGTAAGTGCATTAACTTGAATGTAGTGTTGGCGAGTTTGAAATAGTGGGGTTCTTGGACAAGATTGTATTTGTTATGATATTCCACCAAGCCAGCATCGTTGTTACCATAGACAGCAATGTATTTTAGACCGCTTTTTTTGAGCTGTTCGAGTATTTCAACTTTGACAATGTCCCCTGCGTGGATGAGAAATTGTGCTCCATGAGCTTTTAGATGGTTAATAACTTTTTGAGAACGCCCCTCTTTTTTGTGGGTGTCGGAGAATATGCCGATTTTTATCGAATCTAACGCCATCAGAATGCGTCCTGATTGGCTACGTCAATACTGGGTTTTCTTTGGCCCAAAGCCGATGCACGCTGACGTGCTTTTTGGGAATTACACACTTGCTACTTCTTCTCGTGGTGTTTTATCTTTACATTTTGTACATTCGTAGATTTCTTTGTTTCTAAATGTACGAGGTGCCAATGCTCCACCACATCCAACTACTTCACATTTTTTCTCACACGGCTCAAATTTGGAGATAAATTTACATTTTGGATAGCTTTCACATCCCCAAAACGCTCCACGAAACGACTGTCTCCAGAGCAGTTTTCCGCCACAATCGGGGCATGGAGTTTCAGAATATTTGGTCTCTTGATGCAATGTTTTGGTATTTTTACACTCAGGGTAGGCACTACAGGCGATAAAAGGACCGTTTCGACCATTTTTAGTCACCATGGGGCTACCACATTTTTCGCATACTTCTGTTACTTCCCCTTGCTCATTAGTCGTAATTGCTTTTTTGTTCTCTTCGGTTTGTTCGGTGTATTTACATTTAGGGAAACCGCTACAGGCGATAAATTCTCCAAAACGTCCTGAGCGTAATAATAGTTCAGCTCCACATTGAGGGCAGGGACGGCCCAATGGAGTGGAGACTTTGAGGCTGACGATGTTGGCTTTTCCCTCTTCGACTTTTGCCATAAACGGGTGGTAAAAATCGAGCAATATTTTTTCCCACGATTTGCCTTCTTCACCTATTTCGTCCAGTGTCTCTTCCATATTGGCAGTAAATTTGGCATCGACAATCTCATCAAAATGTTTTTCCAGTAATTCGGTTACCGTAAAAGCAATTTCGGTGGGGATGATAGAGCGTTTTTCGATTTCGATATAGCTACGAGCTTGGAGTGTTGAAATGGTTGGTGCATACGTTGATGGACGACCTATCCCCTCGGATTCGAGTTGTTTGATGAGGCTGGCTTCACTAAAACGTGAGGGTGGCTCAGTGAAGTGTTGTTCAGGGGTGATGCTTTGGATCTCAATGGGGTTGCCGCTCACGAGAGTCGGTAAGAGTTTGTCTTTGTCGTCTGCTCCGGCAACGCGATAAAAACCATCAAAAAGTAGTTTACGTCCCGTGGCTTTGAAAGAGGCATTTTCACTCTCAAACGTGATGCTTTGTTGCTCAAAGCGAGCATCGTTCATCTGGCAGGCTAAAAAACGGTTGTAGATGAGTTTATAGAGTTTGATCTCATCGGGTTTGAGATAAGTCGCTGCGATCTCAGGGGTGAAATCCAGCATGGTAGGACGGATAGCTTCGTGTGCTTCTTGAGCCCCTTTGGATTTTTTAGTGTAGACCTTGGGTTCTTTTGGGAGGTACTCTTTGCCATATTTTGTGGCGATGAGCTCACGTGCTGCTTCGACGGCTTCGGCAGCAAGGTTGAGTGAATCGGTACGCATGTAGGTGATGACCCCACTCACGCCAGTGGGAGTTTTGACCCCTTCATAGAGAGACTGAGCGACCATCATTGTCTTTTTGGGAGAAAAGGTCAAGGCAGAACTTGCTGTTTGTTGGAGCGTTGAGGTCATAAAGGGGGGAGGAGTAGAACTTTTACGCTCTTTTTTCTCGATTTCTCCGATTATGAAGCTCTCTTGTTTGAGAGTGTCTACTATACTATTCGCATTTTCACCGGTTGCGATGGTGAGTTTGTCGATTTTTTCGTCTTTATAGCGAGTGAGCGTTGCGTCAATATTTTTTTTGAACTGGGTGTCGATACTCCAATATTCTTGAGGGATGAATGCGCGGATTTCTCGCTCACGGTCGACGATGATTTTGAGGGATGAGGATTGAACGCGCCCTGCGGAGAGCCCTTTTTGGATTTTGGATGCTAATAGTGGTGAGAGTTTGTATCCTACGATACGATCTAATAAACGTCTGGCTTGTTGGGCATTAACTCTATCCATATCGATGGTGCGCGGTGTTTCTAGGGCATGGATGATGGCATTTTTGGTAATCTCATGAAATACAATACGAGGTAGTTCGAGTGGATCGCGTCCTATGGCGTGGGCGATGTGCCAGCCGATAGCTTCTCCTTCACGGTCTTCGTCGGTTGCGAGGTACACGGTGTCAGATTTTTTGGCGAGCTCTTGGATTTGTTTGACGATAGCGGTGCTGTCGTCGCTCACTTTGTAATCGGGAGTAATTGTTTCTTTGTCAATTTTGATCCCGAAACGCATTTTGGGCAAATCTCGGATGTGTCCTTTGGATGCAATGACTTCATAGTCGTCGGAAAGAAAGTTTTTGATAGTTTTAGCTTTGGCGGGTGATTCGACGATGATGAGTTTCAAATTAAAAGTCCCTAGTAATGATATTTTTGTAGCTTTAGGGGGTTGTAGGGACTGTAGCCCCTGCCATTAAAGCGGATATGTTCGTTTCGATGCTTAACATTATAATTGCGAAATTGTAACAAACTTTTTTACAAAACGGCTAAAGTTTTTTTTTTATGCTCCGATATAGTTTAGTAACAGCAAGGATGCTGAATAACTTCAGAGCGAAAGCTCGACCATTAAAGGATTTATCATGGG
>CAMBHX010000081.1 GCA_945867285.1 Sulfuricurvum sp. IAE1 | reverse complement strand
GATAACAAATACTACAATCCCTTCTATAAACGCTTCATAGAGCTGAGAAGGGTGTCGTAGCATATCTCCCACATAAATCCCCCACGGCACGTCCGTTGCACGTCCCACCAACTCTTGATTGAGAAAATTACCAATACGCCCAAACACATACCCCAACGGTACTGATACTGCGACTAAATCCATCAACATACCAAAAGAAACTTTGTGACGCCTGCTGTACAACAATGATGCAATCAAAAATCCAAAGATTGCCCCGTGAAAACTCATCCCACGAATTCCCACAAACTTTCCATCCATAAACGGATTAAAAATCTGCCATGGTTGAGTCAGATAATACATCGTATGGGTATCATAAAAGAGGATATACCCCAATCGTGCCCCGACAATAACCCCGATTTCAGCATAAATAAAATAATCATCAAGCTGTTTACCCGAAAGTTCTATGCCATCTTTTTTGACAATCCATTTGGCTATTACTAGTGCTACTAACAATGACAAAACATACATTAACCCATACCAGTGAACAGGTATGGAAAACACATTAAATGCAATCGGATTAAAATGTTCGTAGATATGATTCCAGTATTCCATGGTTATTATTTTCCCTTCAACGCCTGTGCTATAAGCTCAATGGGATTTTTAAACACCACGTCGACATTTGCCTCATATAAAGAATTATTAATCTGCATACGGCACGCACTACACTCCGCACTGACAATTGCAGCACCCGACTTGGCAATCATGGCAGCTTTAGGCCGTCCGGCAGCTTGCGCAAAATGGAACTTCTCTGTTTGCATCGTTACACCGCCAAATCCACAACAAACATTAGGGTCGCTCATCTCTTTAATCGTGTAATTTTGTTCTATCAACGACCGTGGTTCTTTGTAAACACTTTGCATTTTACGAGCATGACAAGGATCATGATAGGTCACTGCAGTACTACTTTTTTCTTTGGTTGCCAAAACAGCTTTTAAATCAGTGTTTTGCTCCAACCACTCGGTCGCCATAAAAATTTTACTTTTGAGTTTGTTTGCCCGCTGCTTCCACTGCGGTTGGTCGTGAAAATAATGGTCATAGTCGATTTTAATCATCGCACTGCACGTAGCTTCCGGGATGATTATCGCTTCTACTTCATCAATAAAGCTCTCGAAATACTCAATATTTTTCTTGGCATTATGGTCAACGGTGGCAAAATCACCCGTAAAATAAGCAGGTGCACCACAACAAAGCTGTTTTTTGGGGATAAAAACATCAATATTCAATGCTTCTAAAATTTCCACCAAACCATCACCGATTTTTGTATAGTTATAGTTCCCCAAACATCCGATGAAAATTGCCACACGACGCTTTCCACCATTAGAGATATTTTCAGGATAGCTATTGAGAAACGACGTCTTGCCCATAGAAGGTAAAAGACGGTCTTTTTTGATGATTGGCAACGTAAAACGTGGTTCCATCGAGTCAATCTCTGCTTTAATTTTAAACCCGCACGTTTGAAACACGTACCCCATCTTGAAGAGAATATCCATGGTAAACCGGTGGCGAAGGAGATAGAAAAAGGCTCTCTTGAACCATGCAATCCCAAACTTTTGTGCAATATCGGCACGTACTTGCTCGATGACCATATCCGTTGCCAATGCTTTGGGACACACATCAGTACAGTTGGTGCACAAAAAACAGCTCTCAAAAATCTCTTTGGCGTTAAAGTCAAGCTCTAGTTGACCACGCTGATACGCCCCCAAAAGATCAATAAATCCACGAGGAGAGGTTACTTCATCAGCATTGACATTATGAATCGTACAGACAGGGATACATTTACCACACTTGATACATGCATCACTAGTCTCTGTAAAATTGAATATTTCGTGAGGTTGAGCCGACATTGTTAGACCGTCTTACTAAAGGTTTTAGTACTCGTGTGCCGTTGCATATAAGCATCAAAAGGGATACAAATATTACGAATCAGCAATGTCCCTGTGGGTGAGCACTCAATACTTTTTGATGTCACAGTGAGCAATTCATCCTCCTCAAAAGGTTTAAGCTGTATCAGAGCATCGGCGAAATACTCGGCAAATTTCACCTCATACAATTGCTCAAAGCGCTCAATATCGAGTTTGAAATTAGACATCAGCTCCATAATCACATATTGACGGATTTGGTCGTCACGGGTCAACACAATCCCACGCTCAAAAGGAAGTTTGCCTGCATCGATCGCCTCTTCATAGGCTTCCATCTCTTTGAAGTTTTGCGCGTAATAATCAGCACCCTCGCCAATACTGGTCAATCCAATCCCTATCAAATCAGCACCGCCCTTGGTAGTATATCCTTGGAAGTTTCGGTGAAGTTCCCCTTTGTCAATCGCTTTAAAAAGCTCATCGGTGGGTTTAGCAAAATGGTCCATCCCAATCATACTATACCCTTTTGAGGTCATATAATCGATAGTGTATCGCATAATAGAGAGTTTCTCAGACGGTGTTGGCAAGGTTGTCTCATCGATTTTACGCATCGTTTTTTTGAGCCATGGGACGTGAGCATAGTTAAACACAGCAAAACGATCAGGATCCAAAGAAATCGCTAAATCCAGCGTCTTTTTAAAGGTTTCAAGACTTTGGTACGGTAATCCGTAAATCAAATCGACATTAACACTGTCCATGTTGTATTTACGAGCAAGCTCCATAGCAGTTTTAGTAATATCGTACGGCTGGACACGGTGGACAGCGATTTGCACTTTTTCATCAAAATCTTGAATCCCAAAACTCACACGGTTAAACCCTGCATCTGCCATCACTTTCATTTGGGCATCATCAATATGGCGAGGGTCAATCTCACAGCTGATTTCCGCATCCGCACTAAAGTTTTTAAAATGACTTTTAATCATCGCAATAATACGTTTCAGCTGAGGGGCATCAAAAAACGTGGGGGTTCCTCCGCCAAAATGAAGCTGTATGACACTGCGATTAACATCTAAGTGCTTAGCTAAAATTTCCAACTCACGTTTAAGATAATCAATATAGCGCTCTTTTTTCTCCTCTTTGGAGGTAAAAACCACGTTACAGCCACAAAAATAGCAGGCATTTTTACAAAAAGGGAGGTGAAAATACAATGATAATGGACGTTTTGGATCTTGCGCATGAAGTTTGTCTAGATAAACATCATATTCAAACGTATTACTAAATTCCAGTGCAGTAGGATAGCTTGTATAGCGTGGCCCCGGTTTAGAATACTGGGTAAATTTATCAAAATCAAACATTATTCGAGCCCTACATTAATATTTATATTGTGCGATTATACCCTTTTGGTTTGAAGTTGCCCTAAAAAAGCTAGTTAGTTTTATTTTATAACCTAAAAAAATTACTATTATTTGTAGCATCTATATCTGAATTTCTTATATTTTAATATATTACTTTTATAGAAAAATATGATGTTGCAAAAAGTACCACAATCTTATTGATATCAAAAATATATCAATAAAGTACAGAATTTTTATATAATATATGATAACATGAAAAATTATTTTTCATATAAAAGGATTTACATGGATGCTTATAGCACATACTTAGACGTAGCAGTGTTTTCGCTACTTGGACTTATGAGTTTTATTACCTTTGCGGTAGGCTTGGAACGTATTGATTTCTATCGTCACACTCGACTCGAAGATTATAGCAATAAAAAAGAGTTGGAGATTGCGATGAGCAACAAACTCACTATTATCTCTACCATCGCAGCAAATGCACCTTATGTTGGACTTCTTGGAACAGTTTTTGGAATCATCTTAACTTTTTATACTATCGGTATGGTTGGAGTTACTGATAGTAACGCAATGATGATGGGTCTAGCCTTGGCACTCAAAGCAACTGCTTTTGGTCTCTTAGTAGCTATTCCCGCTATTATTTTTCATAATTATCTAGTACGTCGCATGGAAGTTACTATTACTCAATGGGAGATCGCATATGAAGATCAAAAAAATTGAATCCATAAATGTAATCCCATTTATTGATATTATGTTGGTTCTCTTAGCAATTGTCTTAACGACCGCTACATTTATAGCCAAGGGTTCGATCAAAGTTGAGCTACCAGAGGCATCAGCATCAGCACAAAAAATGGAAAAACCTATCGAAATCACGTTAGATACCAAGGGAGATGTTTATTTAAAAAATAAAAAAATATCCAATGAAACACTTCTTGCTGAGCTTAAAGAGTTTTCAACCGATTCTACTATTGTCATCAATGGCGACAAAGGGATGGAATACCAATTTTTTGTCAAGACTATTGATCTTTTGACCGAAGGTGGTTACACACATCTATCAATTGCATCGATGAAAGAAAATTAAATCAATGAGAAAAAGTTTACTCAAATCAGCCCTCTTTCACTTAGTATTATTTTTGATCGTTATTTCTATTTCCATATCGCCCGATACACTTAAAAAACCAACCATCAAAAAGAAACCTATTGAAATCGCATTTGGGATTCCAAAACCCACCAAAAAACCTACTAGCATTGCAAAAGAAACTCAAGAGCAATCTAAACCAAACGAACAGCCGAAAAAACCTCAAGAAAAACCGGCTTCGGAAGCTAAACCCCCTCAACAGCCTGCCAAACCTAAAAGTGTAGCGCCTGAGGCAGTACCAAAAGCGCCAGCGAAGCCACAAACAGCAACACCAAGCAAACCCGTGGATTCAGTAGCACCAACAACACCTGCCACCAATTTGGCAAAACCACAATTTGCTAATGCACCAGCCAGACCATCCCTCCCATCAGCACCACTGTCAAAACCAGTAGCGCAACAAGCAGAGGCAGCTCCATCAGCTCTTAAACCGCAAGCGCCCAATGTGATAGCAGCACCAAAAATTGCACCACCTATTGCAACAACTGCCATGGCAACAGCATCGTCTAAACCGCAGACGATGAGCGCACAAGCCAGACCAGCACTTCCATCAGCACCACTATCAAAACCAGTAGCACATCAAGCAGAAGCGGCGCCAGCAGCATTTAAACCCCAAGCACCCAACATGATGGCTACAGCACCTAGAACCCCTCAACCAATTGCCGCAACCGCTATGGCAACACCTAAAACGCCTACTATGACTGCACCAGCACCAGCTCGCCCTAGCGCACCACCAAGTCTTGTTAAACCTACAAGCGATGAAACCAACGGTGCTCGAAAAGGATATTTAGCGTATTTAGCCAGTGAAATCAATAAAAAGAAATTTTATCCCGATGAGGCCAAAGGTGAAGATAAGCGCAAAGATATGGTCAAAGTTAAGTTCCGTGTTGCCAAAAACGGTACAATTCTCAAAGCAATTGTAATTGACCCATCAGGGTCCAAAACACTCGATCAAGCAAGCTTAGATTTATTACTTAAACATATTGGTAAATTTGAACCTCTACCCGCAATATTACAACAAAAATTCCTCGATGTCACACTCAATATTGACTATAATCTAAAATAAGGGTGTCTTAAAACAGCTTATATAAAGTCATGCAATGACAAAATATTGTCATTGCAACGTATAAGTGAGAATCCATAAAAAGAGAAGTTGTTAAAAAATTATTTTTTTATCGCTGGAACCTTACAATCTGAAGCTTTTTTACATCCTGCTATAAAGATATCATTCTGAAATAATCCTTGATAAACAAAAAAGTTCCCCTCCCAAAAACCTTCTTTAGATGCTTCAGAACTTTGGAGTTCTCTTGGGACTTTCAACTGACCAAATCCCTCTTTTTTATAATCTACCATTTTACCTATATATACCATGCCGTTGGGGAAAGTATATTTTCCATCATTAGACTGACTACCATTAATATACATCCCCTCAAAAGCATATCCATCGGGCCATACAAACTTACCCTGACCATTTTGTATACCATTCGTAAAAGCACCCTCATAATAGCTTTTATCTGCAAAAACTAATTTACCCTGACCATTTTGCATACCATTCGAAAAATCCCCAATATATTCAATACCATCAGGGAATTTTAGGCGTCCTTTTCCACTTTGAACGCCATCAACAAAGCCACCCTCATAAATACTACCATCACTGTAAACAAATGTACCGCGTCCATGCTGAACTCCTTTGCTATACTCCCCTTCGTAATAACTCTTATCAGAATTTACCAGCATACCTACACCTGTTTGCAAACCATCTTGAAAATCTCCAAAATATTTGCTTCCGTTAGTGTACGTCATTATCCCCTTTCCATTTTGGATACCATCAGATAAATCTCCCTCGAAACTGTTTCCATTTTCCCAAGTATATTTACTTTTCCCTACGGGTTTACCATCTTTAAAACTTCCCTCAAAGCGACTCTTATCTGCATAAATAAAAATTCCTTTTCCCGTTTGTGCACCATCTTGGTACTCACCTTCATAAGTATCTCCATTAACTAAAACAAACTTCCCCTTGCCCGTTTGTTTACCATCAACAAAGTCACCACTGTAAACATCACCATTGCTCCAGAAAAACTCTCCACGTCCTGTTCGTTTACCCTCTACAAAATTTCCCTCATATTTATCTCCATTGCTCCAAACAAACTTTCCATTCCCTGTTTGTTTACCATCAACAAAATCACCTTCGTAAAAACTTCCATCAATCAAAGAGTATTTCCCTTTTCCTGTACGTACACCATCAACAAAATCACCCACATAGATACTTCTGTTGGCAAAATTATATTGTCCAGAACCATTTATCTTTCCAGATGTAAGTTTCCCCGTAAATGTTTCTTCATTACGGTCTTGCAGCGTGAGTGTCAAAACACCTTCACCTGATCCTTTGTTCTCAATACACGCTCCACTCCAAGAAATACTCTTAAAATTTGATGATGGAGCATAAATTTCACAATTGTTTTTTGTATCCAGCATCGAATGTGATGCATTCAAACATAATGGTAGCACTGCTATTAACCATGCTGATAACATTTGTGAACGTGATAATGCTGTTTTATAACTATAATACATACTGATTCCTTGAATTATCATCACTTATTTGTACAGTGATAAACAAAAATAATAGTCATTATATCAAAAAATGTGATAAAAAAGCGATGGGATTAAGCGAAAAAGAGGAGAATCTCCCCTAAAGGGAAGGCGATAGCAACAGCACTATAGTCTCAAATAGTAGTTGGAATTTCATGCTCTACCTTGACAAGAACCGACGAATCTTTTGAATTAGTGTAGTGATCGAAATTATGACTAGCACCATCAATTGTTTGAGTGCTTGCATTGGCTGTTTTTATCCATACATCTAAACCAGAGCCATTTTGGAAATCCACACGATCTGCCGTATCACCTAAAATAATAAGATCTTTATTACCATCAGTCATATCGATAACATCTTGTATCGTGATATTTGTGAGGGAATGATCGCCTCCATGTCCCAAATCAATGATTTCAATATCATTAATAGGCATATTAGCAGTACTGAAAGCATTAAAATCAATATCAGCACCACTCAAGATAAGAGTATCAATGCCATTGCCTCCATTGATTGCATTAAC
>CAMBHX010000080.1 GCA_945867285.1 Sulfuricurvum sp. IAE1 | reverse complement strand
TGAAAATTCCCATACAGTGCATCTGCCATAAGGGGATCAGAACCTATTAGCTCATTGAAGTAGACTACTTTTTGAGGGGCAGCTGCACAGACATCCAAATCAAAACCATACGAACTCACCGCACCAAAAGCAGTCGTTCCGCTCTTGAGCATAGAGTTTATAGCGTTTTGCATACACTCTTCTTCACATCCATAGATGAGGTCGTCACGATGTTGCATAACACTAAAAAGCCATGGCATAAACCCACCGTATTTCAGTGTGGAACGGTTGGCACTAAATTCGAGATGGACATGGGAGTTAATGAGACCGCTCATGAGAATCGACCCCTCTCCTAGTTCTTGGCATTGATCCCCATATTCGGCTAATAGCTCACTGTTAGGGGCAATTTTGAGTATAATTTTGTTAAAAACAATACCGTAGTCATAATAGATTTTATTAGGGGTAAAGATAGCGGATACGAGAAGAATAGTCACTTAAATTCCAATGGATGTATTTTATTGGCAAGTATATCGTGTTTGTGGTTTTAGTTACTTATAATCTATAAACACTTATAATCTATCCTTAAAAAGAAAATTCAAGGTTTAGTATGAAAATTGTTGTTATCCAAGGTCCAAACCTAAATATGCTCGGTGTTCGTGATCAATCTGTCTATGGCCCTATGCGTTTGGAGCAAATTCATTTACAAATGAAAGATTTTGCAACACAAAGCGGTGTTGATATTGAATTTTATCAAAGTAATCTTGAAGGTGAAATCGTTGATAAGATTCAAGAATGTTATGGTGATGCACATGGAATTATTATCAATCCAGCGGCGTATAGTCATACATCTATTGCTATTCGTGATGCGATATCAGCAGTCAATCTTCCAACTATTGAAGTTCATATTAGCAATATCTACCGACGTGAAGAGTTTCGCCAAAAAAGTATGACTGCTCCTGCGTGTACATCATCTATTATCGGTTTTGGTCCTTTTGGGTACCATCTAGCGATGGTTGGGATGATACAAATTTTGAGTGAAATCAAGGCAATGCATGATGCACAACAAGGTGCTGTAGAAGCATAATTCATGTATCTTGTACGCTGTATTGACACAAGGCATACGGTGTATGTGAATCGAGGTACATGTGTTAAAAAATCTTCCACAAGAACGTTTAGACACACTGCTGTATTGGGTGTAGGGGGAAATGTGGGAGATGTTCGACGACGATTTGATCACTTGTGGGTCTATTTGAGTAAATTATCTCACATGGTACCAAAAAAGCGTGGTGTGATTGTCAAAAATCCTCCGTTTGGATACACCCAGCAAGAAGATTTTTACAATACAGTTTTCGAGATTTCAACATCTTTGCAGCCTCGAAAACTGTTGCGTTTGATATGGAGAGTAGAGCATCGTTTTGGACGAGTACGAAGTTTCCCCAATGCTCCACGGACATTGGATTTGGATATACTTTTTTTTGACACTAAGGCAATCAAGTATCCTGAACTTATTATTCCCCACCCATCATGGAAACAGCGTGTGAGTGTTAAAATACCACTCTACAGTATGAATCGTGCCTTTAGGAGACAATATGAAAATCTTAACTTTTAGTGGTACAACTCCAGCGGAAGCTCTCAAAAAAGCACAGCTCGAAGTTGGTGAAGATGCGATGCTTATCGAGACTCGTGAGATACAAAAAAAATCAATGGGAAAAACTGGGCTGTATGAGATTGTGGTTGGAATCGAAGAAAATGTTCCAAAAAAACCAAAGTCTCGAACAACACAACCTCTAACACAGCAAAAGCCACTGACACAAGAGAGTAACGATGTGTTATATAATATTTCAAAGGCAGCACAGCAAATATCTAAAATCGCCGAGGTAACCCAAGAGGAGCATCGTGAGGCAAGACACGCTCCTGTTTTGCCTAATGAAGATCTTAAAAATATTAAAGATGAAATTGAAAAACTAGGCGATAAGGTCAAGCTGATTCAAAATATGTTTTGGGATGAAAAATCTCCTAAAAATACACCATCTATTCCACCTGAATTTGCGGAAATATATCGTTTGGTCCGTGCTAGTGGCATGAACGAAGAGCATCTTAATGAAATCATGCAGTTGACATTGGAAAATATGCCTTCAAAAATGCGGGAAAATTCGGAGACAGTTAAGCGTTATTTTCAAGTCCTTTTACGTAAAATGATTCCGACACGTCTCGAAACAGCTCCTAAAATAGGGAGCAAAAAAGTGATTATGCTTGTGGGACCTACTGGGGTGGGAAAAACGACATCTATTGCAAAAGTGGCCGCTAGGTATTCTTATTTTATAGATAAAAAATATAAAGTAGGATTGGTGGTATTAGATACCTATCGTATCTGTGCTGTAGAGCAACTCATGCAATATGCACGAATGATGAAGTTAGGTATCGAGACGGTCGTTGATCCACCTGAGTTTTCAACAGCACTCAATGCATTACAGTACAGTGACTATATCCTTATTGATACCATGGGAAGTTCGCCCTATGATAAAGTAAAAATTGAAAAGATTTACGAATGTCTACATTCCAATAATACTGATTACAGTGTTGATGTAGTGTTGGTAATGCCAAGTTCGATTAAATACGAAGATTTGAAATCGACGTACGACAATTTTGCCCCATTAGGGATAGATACATTGATGTTTACCAAACTCGATGAGACCAAAGGATTTGGTAATATTTTTTCGTTGGTATATGAAACCAAAATGCCGATTAGTTACTTTTCAGTAGGGCAGGAAGTTCCTGAGGATTTGGTTGTTTCGGACAGTGACTTTTTAGTCGATTGTTTGCTCAATGGATTTAAAAAAGGGCGAGAATTATGATTCATCAAGCCTCAAAGCTCGAAGCGCTTGTGAGAGAGAATAGCCAAAAAAGTGCTAAAAAAACCCGTTTTATCGCAATTACTAGCGGTAAGGGTGGCGTTGGTAAAAGTACGATTAGTTCTAATATGGCCCACTTGATGGCAAAAAATGGTCTAAGTGTGGGAATTTTCGATGCAGACATAGGACTTGCTAATTTGGATGTGATGTTTAATGTCAAAATTAAAAAAAATATTTTACATGTTTTACGAGGTGAAGCAACAGTTGAAGAGATTTTAGTTCCCATCGAACCCAATCTTCTCCTTATACCTGGCGAAAGTGGTCAAGAGATCTTTAAATATGCTTCATCGGGACTGTTTGAACGCTTTATTGAAAATGCAGATGTACTCAATGATTTAGACGTAATGATCGTGGATACTGGAGCAGGTATTGGTGAGCATATTCAATTGTTTTTACGAGCGTGTGATGATGTCATTGTAGTGACGGTACCCGATCCTGCAGCGATAACAGATGCGTATGCGACAATTAAGGTGACATCACGCTTACGAGATGATGTGAGTGTTATTATGAATCAGGTCAAAAATTCTCAAGAAGCTCAGGCATTGTTTGATAAAATCCAAAAAGTTGCTCTTGCTAATATTGGAAATGGGCTTAAGCTAACTTTTTTAGGCTCCATTGCTCAAGACCAAAAAGTCTCTGCAAGTGTCAAAAAACGTGCACTTTATACCCGAGAATTTCCAACATCGACACCTACAATAGAACTTGAGATGATTGTACGTAAAATTGCCAAAAAATTGGAACGAAATGTGCTAGTAAAACCTCAGGAGAGTGGGCTTGGGGGCTTTTTTAGACGCCTAGTCGAGCACTTTTAGGTTACGGTTGTTTTCGAGAGTTGAGTTGTAATTTTAAACAAGGAATGTAATGCGCGGTTCGAATTTTGTAGCTTTTTTAACCGTGCAGGGCTTTTTGATGGGGATAATATTTGGATTATTTCAGTCGAGTAATGCCGAAAACTTTTTGGGTATTGTGATATTGGTGACGGTATTTTTTTATCTTTTTGCACATTTGTGTGTTGGATTTTATTTTCAAACTTTAGGGCTTAAGGGACATAGTTTTCCAAAGCAAACGCATGAACACAGCTTGGATGTCTATGTGAGAGAAATAAACCGAAGAGAACAATTTATAGATGCATATTATAATCATAAATTAGAATTAGTTGCTGATGATGAGAGGGTAAAAGCATGAGTGGCGCAGGTGTCTATTCCCAAGAATTAAAGCACCAAGAAGATTCACTTGCATTACAGTATTTACCAGCAGTAAAAGCGATGTCATTTCGATTAAAAGAGCGGCTTCCAAGCTCGATTGATTATTGTGATTTATATGCAATTGGAACGGAAGAACTTGTCAAGCTCGCACGCCGTTATGACGAAGCTCAAAATGATTCATTTTGGGGATACGCTAAGACAAGGGTCTACGGTGCTATGTTGGATTATTTACGTTCATTGGATTTGGTGAGCCGCGCTAGTCGAAAGCTTATAAAAGAGATTGATGGGGCCATTGAAAAATATTTAGCAGAATTTGACGAAGAGCCTAGTAATCTTCAACTTTCACAAATCATTGGTATTGAGATGGAAAAAGTCAACGATGCCAGGGTGGCATCTGAGATTTATACTGTTTTACCTTTAGATGATCAGTTAGGTAATGAATGTCAATGTGGCACTATGGAACGCGTTGAGCGTGAAGAATTAGTGGAGACGATTAAAGAGGTTCTTAGTGGATTTGAGACCCGCGACCAGATGATTATACAGTTGTATTATTTTGAGGAACTTACCCTCAAGGAGATTAGTGATATACTCAATATCACAGAATCTCGTATATCACAGATTCATAAATCGGTGATTCGACAAATCAAAGAAGCGATTGGGGAATAAAGCATGGCTGACATTTTATCCCAAGAAGAAATTGATGCTCTATTAGACGTTGTGGACGATGAGGGTGATGTCTCTCTAGATGCGGAAGAAGATAATCTATTTCCTAATCGTCAAATAACTCTTTATGATTTTAAGCGTCCTAATCGTGTTTCAAAAGAACAGCTTAGAGCTTTTCGAGGTATTCATGACAAAATGGCACGGTCTATTTCGTCACAAATCTCAGCGATTATGCGCTCTATTGTGGAAATTCAGCTTCATTCAGTCGACCAGATGACATATGGTGAGTTTTTGATGTCATTACCAAATCCTACAAGTTTCAATGTTTTTTCAATGAAGCCGTTGGAAGGTAATGGAGTCTTGGAGATTAACCCTTCGATCGCATTTCCAATGCTTGATCGGATTTTGGGGGGCAAGGGTGAGCCTTTTGAGACGAACCGTGAATTTTCAGATATAGAACTTTCACTGTTTGAGACAATTTTGCGGGTAATGATGGCGACATTACGTGAAGCGTGGGGTCCAGTGACTGATTTGTATCCACAAATAGAATCCAAAGAGTCAAGTCCCAATGTAGTTCAAATCGTTGCTCAAAATGAGATTGTTGTTATGGTTGTTATGGAGATTATTATCGGGCACAGTTCTGGGATGATGAATATCTGTTATCCGGTTATTGCGTTAGAGCCTATTTTGCCAAAGCTTGCCAGCCGTGATTTAATGCTCAACGAAACCAGCGCTAAAAAAAGTCGGAATCAAGAACTTCAAGTCCTTTTGGGTGGAGCACATGTTAATGTGGAAGTTAACCTTGGATACGCACAATTATGTTTACAAGATTTACTTGAAGTAGAAGAGGGAGATATTTTGCGTCTTAATCTCCCTGCTGATGATGTTGTGAGTGTAAGTGTTGATGGTAAAGAGCGATTTGTGGCTCAGATGGGGCTACGACGTTTTCGAAAATCAGTACAAATTACAAAGTTAATTGATACAGAAAAAGATGCAGTTAAGCGTGCACTAAAAGATTTTGAGCTTAAGCGTAAAGAACGGATAGTGGGCGTAAAAGAGATAATTAAAGCTCGTGATGAGTATGAAGAGGATGAATAATGGCTGATTTTACGGAAATATTTACTAAGGAGACGAGCGCAACGATTGAAGGGTTAACAGGTCAGGCCCCTGATGTTAGTTTTAAAGAATCTGAGAATATTTCTATTGTTAGTAATGTTATCCCACCCGTTGCGTGCATTCATCTTGATTTTACTGGAGCGGCCTCTGGCAAAGCTATGATTATGGTCCCAACGGCAATGGCAACAGCACTAGGTGATATGATGTTGGGTGGCGATGGTGATGCTAAAGAGGATATGAATGATGAAGACCTCGATGCGATCAAGGAGATTGTTTCCAATATAATGGGCGCAATTAGCACAACACTAGCATCTCAAAAAGAACTTCCAAAATTTACCATTAAAACTAAAGATGCAGTTTTTATAGATGAAAAAGGTGAAATTGATTTGGAGGAGTATTCAAAACTTTTTGTCTTTACGTTTGCTTTAGGATCAATTAATTCTTTAGTGATGTTAGCCGTTGACCAAGCTATTATAGAGCAGCTAGAAGGTATTCAAGATTTTCGTTCCAATACGCATAATCAAGAAACTGGTAATACTACTAATAGTAATGGAATACAATCACGAAAACTTGACGAAGGGGAAATGAAAAACATTAATTTGATTATGGATGTTAAACTTCCGGTTCGTGTCCGTATTGGAAAAAAGAAAATGTTGCTTAAAGATGTACTAAGTATGGATATAGGCTCCGTTATTGAGCTTAACCAGTTAGCCAATGATCCTTTGGATATTCTTGTTGATGACCATGTAATAGCACAAGGCGAAGTTGTCATTGTAGATGGAAATTTTGGTGTTCAAATTACTTCGATTGGGAGTAAGCGAGATCGATTGACGAAGTTAAAAGGGTAACAATGTCACGTAAAAAGGGTAGAAAAAAAGAGTATCAAAGCAGTCGATATGTCAAAGATATTAAATCAGGCGACGTATGGAGTGTATTTAAGATCATTGCTGATTTTGTTCAAGGGTTTGATGAGTTAGGTGATCTAGGGCCTTCAGTTACTATTTTTGGGAGTGCGCGCACAGACAAAGAACATCCTTATTATTTACAGGCGATGGATCTTTCCAGTAGATTGGGTGAGAGAGGCTATAACATTATTACGGGTGGTGGTCCTGGGATTATGGAAGCTGCGAACCGTGGGGCGTATGAGCATGAAAATGTAGAGTCAATTGGACTGAATATTGAACTTCCAAGTGAGCAAAAACCCAATGAATACATTACTAAAGGGCGCTCATTTGATTACTTTTTTTCACGTAAAGTGATGTTGGTAAAATACTCGATGGCATATGTCATCTTTCCAGGGGGGTTTGGGACGCTTGATGAGATGTTTGAAGCGTTGACACTGATTCAGACTCGTAAAGTATGGGGAGTAAGATTGTTTGTCATAGGGACACAATTTTATACACCATTGATAGAATTTATCCGATCTAAAGTACTGGCAGAGGGGATGATTGACGAATCTGATATAGAGCTTATTTGTTTGACGGATGACTTAGACTATGTGGTTAAAGAGATTGAAAAGTCGCTAGTATCTCAAATCGAAACTCTTGAGAAAGAGGGATTAAAAGATACAAAGTATTATCAATCACTTTCGACATATATAACGGATCGTTGCGGCATAGGGGGAGATAGTATATGAAAAAAGTTCTTATCGGTATGAG
>CAMBHX010000079.1 GCA_945867285.1 Sulfuricurvum sp. IAE1 | reverse complement strand
ATTTACTTTTTAGCGTAACGCTTACGATCGTTTGGATCTAAGTATTTTTTACGGATACGGATTGTAAGAGGTGTTACTTCAAGAAGCTCATCATCTTCGATCCACTCAAGCGCACGCTCAAGGTTCATATCACGAGGTGGAACAAGCTTGATCGCTTCATCTGCTCCAGAAGAGCGGACGTTTGATTGTGCTTTTCCTTTGATCGGGTTAACATCAAGGTCGTTTGAACGACTGTGCTCACCGACGATCATCCCTTTGTATACTTTTGTTTGAGGATTAACAAACAATACTCCACGCTCTTGCAAGTTTGCAAGCGAGAATGCCAACGTAACACCCTCTTCCATAGAAGTCAACGCTCCATACTGGCGACTCTCCACACCACTCGCAGTATAAGGACGGAACTCCAAGAATGAGTGGTTCATAACACCCTCTCCTTTAGTTTCAGTCAAAAACTGTCCACGGAAACCAATAAGTCCACGCGCAGGGATAACAAACTCAACACGAGTAAAGCCCTCTCCCATTGGAACCATTGCTGTCATTTCCGCTTTACGGCGACCTAAACGCTCGATGATACTTCCTGCAAAGTCTTGAGGAAGGTCAACAACGAGGTGCTCAAATGGCTCGCATTTGACCCCTTCGATTTCACGAATGATAACTTCTGGGCGTCCGATACCAAACTCAAAGCCCTCACGACGCATGTTTTCAGCCAAAATAGTGATTTGAAGCTCACCACGTCCTGAAACCATAAATTTACCTTCACCGATCACTTCACAACGCATTGCAACATTCGTGTTCATCTCTGCTTCAAGACGCTCACGGATTTTGTTGGACGTGATGTGCTTACCTTCTTGACCTGCAAGTGGAGAATCATTAACCGAGAAGAAAACATTCAGAGTAGGCTCTTCAACGTGCATAGGATCAAGAGGCATAGGATTGTTAGGATCACAAATAGTATCACCAACATCTACGGTTTCGATACCAGCAAGCGCTACGATATCACCCGCTTCTGCGGTTTGAATCTCAGTACGATTAAGACCCATAAAGCCAATAAGCTTAGAGATCTTACCCTTGACCATCTCGCCATCCGCTTTTGCCAAAAGGATATTATCCCCTTTTGAAATACGTCCATTGAAAATACGAGCGATCCCAATCTTACCTACATAGTTATCATAATCAAGAGTAAATACTTGCAACTGCGTTGGATTTTCAGCATCACCTGTAGGCTCAGGAACTTTATTAAGAATCATATCAAAAAGACATGTGAAGTCTCCATCAGGATCAGCCATGTCAAGTTTTGCCATACCATCACGAGCAGCTGCATAGACGATAGGGAAGTCAAGCTGATCTTCGGTTGCATCCATCGCTACAAAAAGGTCAAAGACTTCATCGATTACACGCTCAGGGTCTGCTGATGGTTTATCAATTTTGTTGATAACAACGATAGGCTTGAGTCCAAGCGCCAACATTTTTTTAACAACGAACTTGGTTTGAGGCATAACACCTTCGTAAGCATCAACCAAAATCAATGCCCCGTCAACCATTTTCAAAACACGCTCAACTTCTCCGCCAAAATCGGCGTGGCCCGGAGTATCAATAACGTTGATTTTGTACTCACCGTAACGAATAGCAGTATTTTTGGAAAGAATAGTAATCCCCCGCTCTTTTTCAAGAGCGTTAGAGTCCATGGCTCTCTCGGCTACTTGCTCGTGGCTACCGAATGTTCCAGATTGCTTGAGCAATCCGTCTACTAGAGTGGTTTTACCGTGGTCAACGTGTGCGATGACGGCGATGTTACGAATTTTTTGCATGAACGTCCTTGTGGGAGGCATAATATTTTCGCGAATTATATCTAAAATAATGTTAAGGATGCTTTAAGTGATTTTTATAGTATGTGGAATATTTATTGCTTTACAAGACTATTATTGATTTAAAAGGAGCCTACATGGTAGTTCAGAGCAAAGAGACTAAAGCCTCGTCATCACTCATTGATTTACTAGGTGGTAATGCCAAAACTAAAAACGGTAAAACTAATGATGCCTTTTCGCAGCTTTTGGCATCTTTAAACACTCCCATCAAAGAAGCCAAAGAGTTTTCAGTTGTCGTAGATCCTAAAAATACCAAAAAAATTGACACCCCTAAAGTAAATCTTCCTAAAATGGGTGCAATCACATCTGACGAAATACTCAAGGCAGACGAGACAAAGATGCTCCCAAAAGAACTCGTTGATGCTTTAAGCCACGACCAAATCAAAAACCTCATCGGAAGAGCTCGTGAATATCTCAAAAATACAATCCAAGACAAAGCCCCCGAATACAAACTTGAGGGCAAAGAGATGCCAAAAACACTCTTAGGACTCGTAGAGCTGGCAGATAAAATAGGGATAAATTTGACTGAAATAACCCTAACAACAATCGATGATGCCCAAAAGCCTTTATTTAAAGACCTTCCCTTAGCACTAGTGCAAAAAAGTTTGATTGAACTCAAAGAGCCACAAACATCTAAAGAGACGAAGGGGAAAGAGGTTCTTGCAACACTACTGAATGATACCGCAATTGGTTTAAGCGAACTCCCTACATCACATAAGGAGACAGAAAAAGCAGTGTCGATTCAGCCATTGCAATCACTTTTAAAAGCTGTTGATACTCACGTCCTCGCAGAAGCAGTAAAAGAGGTAGTTCCAAAAGAACCATCAAAAATTTCACTGACAACTCATACAGGTGAACTTACGCCCCACAAAGAAGTAGAAAAAGGATCATCGCAACCATTGCAATCTTTTTTAAAGGCTATTGATACTAATGTCCTACCAGATGCAGCAAAAGATATAGTTCCAAAAGAAGCAGTAAAAGTTTCCCTGCCAACTCATATCGATGCCCTTGGTGCCTTATTAAAAGGTGATGTTGAGAGTGAAACAGGGGAGAAAAATGATAAAGTTAAAGGGATAGATGAGCCTGCAAAAGGGTTGCATACCAATAAAGCTGATTCACTTGAAGTTAAAACCAAAGAAGCAGCCCAAGGCATGAGAGCCTTTGCCATAGACCTCAAAGAAGCTGCAGAGAGCTACAAACCACCATTTACTCGTGTGACAATGAAGCTCAATCCTGAAAAGTTGGGTGAAGTGGAAGTAACACTCGTACAACGAGGCAGTAATGTTCATGTAAATATTCAATCCAATAACGCTACTAGTGTTGCTTTCCTCGCCCATAATGCGACAGAACTCAAAGCACAACTGGCACACCAAGGTATTTCTGGTGCCACGATGAGTTTTATGAGTGGTGGTGATGGACAGCCACATAATCCACAGCAACAACACAATCGCTTTGCGGCATACGAATCTCTTCAAGAGCTTGAAGCCGCCCAACAGGAGCTATCAGCTCTTGAAATCATCTTACCACATTACGCATAATCCAAGGAGTTTATCATGGCTATCAACGCATACGGAACCAATGCTGCAACTACAACAGCAGCTGCATCAACTACACCTACAGGGACAAATCCAAATGGGATTTTGGGCAAAGACGACTTTTTAAAGCTATTGCTTTTGGAACTCAAATACCAAGATCCGACCTCGCCTATGGACAGTGAGAAAATTCTCACCCAAACATCGCAACTCGCAGGGCTAGAAGCAAGCGAAAATACCAATAATTCTCTTGAGGCTCTAGCATCATCACTAACCTCCTCAATGCAGTTCAATGGTATATCAGCCATTGGAAAAATCGCCGATACAGGAAGCAATGCAGTAGCACTTGAAAAAAATAGTAATGTTGATTTTCAACTCTACTTTCCAGAGGCTATTACTACTGGTGAGATTAAAATTATGGATGTTAATGGAAGCACATTGCAAACCATGAACGTAGGTGCAACCGCTGCAGGTGTTGCAAAATATACGTGGGATGGAACAAGTAGCAATGGAGAGAAACTCAAAGAGGGGACTTACTATATTGAAGCGTCTTATGCCGGTGCCAATGGAGTCGATGGAACAACACGTGTAGGACGCTATCCTATCGAGTCTATCAAATTTGACAGCGGCAAAACACTGGCCAAACTAGGTGCTGCCTATGTTGACTTTAGCACTATCAAAGAAGTGTTAGCAAAATAAATCGCAAAGCGATATGGGCTTCCTGCCGAAGGAAATCCAGCGTTAACGTAGCCAAGGCGGGCTTGCTCGTTTGGCGTTATATTAATAGAGGAGAAGTCATGTTTCAAGGTTACTACACAGGCATTTCTGGTATTCAAACACATCAGTACGGATTAGATGTAATTTCAGAAAATCTCGCCAATGTCTCTACAACAGCCTACAAATCGACGACGACTGAGTTTTCCGATCTGTTTTCCAAGGTGATCAATAATGGAGGATCACCAACAAGTAATGATATTGGCTATGGCACAAAACTTCAAACAACCAGTGTACAGTTTTTACAAGGTTCTATTCTGCCAAGCGATCGCTTTAGTGACCTAGCGATCGAAGGAGATGGATGGTTCGCCACAACATCAAAAGGTGAAAATTTTTACACTCGTGATGGTCATTTTTTGTTTGATGCCAACGAACAAGTTGCAGGTGATGCCAACTCTTCTTTTGCTCGATTGGTAACTTCAGATGGTAAGTTTGTCAATGGAACTATGCTCTCAAACTTCACTTACGATGCAGGCTTTAATTATGATGATTTAGCTAACAACGACGAAAGTGGAGCATATATACTAAGTAGCCCAATGGATGACGTTCCCCTAGCAGCAGTAGATGCACAAACCAAAATTGAGTTTCCTACTCGATTAGCTTATCCTGTTACCCCTACTACTGAAATTGATTTTTTTGGAAATTTGGGGGTAGTAAAAGAGCCAAGAACCATTAGTAGCGATGCTATCAGTGCTGCTAATGAGCACAATCGTATCAAACTCTCCTTTACCCAAAGTGCTGTGCAACCAGCTATTGGTATAGCATGGGATATAGTCGCTACAGCAACTTCTAACGATGGCAGTGTAGTCTATGATACCCAAAATGGGCAAGCTATTTTTGGAGATTCAGGGGAATTGCGTAGTTTTAATATCACCTCCTTAAATAATGATGGAACGCCTGTGGCCATTAATCTAGGAACCAACTTTAGTGGTGTTATTTCAAGCGATGGAATAGGTGTTAGTGGTTCAGCTCAATCTAATGGAATTCCTGGGGGAACGTTGACTAATTATAGTATCAATCCCGATGGAGTTATTATGGCCGATTTTTCTAATGGACGACAAAGCGCTATTGGTCGAGTTGCTGTCTATCACTTTCAAAACGATCAAGGTTTATCTCGTCAAGGGGGGACCTATTATCAAGAATCAGCGAATAGCGGCAATCCCTATTTTCTAACCAATGCTGATGGTGAAGCGATTACGGGATCCATCATCCGAAGCCGTGCCCTCGAAGCATCTAATGTACGCATGGATGTAGGCCTAACTGAAATGATTATAATGCAACGCGCTTACCAAGCCAATGCCAAGACAATTACCACAGCAGATGAAATGATCCAAAAAGCGCTCCAAATGCATCGCTAAAAGTGGACTACTTTTTGCTTATATTTCTTAATTGATTTAACTTCCGCCCCATATTAATGAGGCATACTAAGGATTTACAATGTTACGATCACTTTTTGCAGGCGTCACTGGGCTACAATCGCACCAAGTCGCTATGGACGTAGAATCCAATAATATCGCTAATGTTAACACTATTGGATATAAATACTCTCGTGCAAACTTTGCTGACTTGCTCGCCCAAACAGGTCAAATTGCAACTGCACCCCAGGGAGACTTGGGAGGTAAAAATGCAGTTCAGGTCGGCTTAGGCACATCCATAAATTCAGTTACACGAATCATGACACAAGGTTCCATTCAAAATACGGATAAAAATACTGACGTTGCCATCCAAGGGGATGGGTTTTTTATCGTTAGCTCAGATGGAGGAAGCACCTATAAATATTCTCGTTCTGGAGATTTTAAATTTGATGCGACTGGAAATTTTGTCGATAACAATGGTTTTGTTGTCCAAGGCTGGGTCCGCGATGAAGAAACAGGAGTAGTCGACTCTACAGCTCCTATTTCAAATATTCTTATCGCACCTGGACTGACCACTCCCGCAAATGCTTCGACCGAAGTCACCCTCAAAGCCAATCTAGACTCAGGTGAGACAGTTGAGACGTTTGGGGTTACCAATCCTCTAGAATCATACAGTCTAAGTGATTATCTTGGGTATTTAGCAGCCGTACCAGGGCCATTTACACCTGCACAAACTGCTGCAAACCTAGCACACACTGCTGCTAGCAATGCTGCGGAAGACATGAGTGTTATGTTTAATGATCAAGGACGTTCCTTGGTACTACAACCCAATCAAGGGGTTTGGGTCAGCTACAAAGATTCAACCGCCCAACGAACGATAGGAGCGGGAGCATTTGCGTTTAGCTTTACCCTCAACGGAACAGTGATCAATGGAACAACTCCAGGGGTTTCAGCCACCGACAATGCATCGTATATCGCACAACAAATCAATGCCAAAACAGCACAAACAGGCGTAGTGGCCGTGGGTGCTGGGACAACACTCTCTATGCTCAACGATAACTCCCGAGAGAGTAATCTCAATGAAACCAAAAATATAGTCATCACCGCCACTGATGTAAACTCCAACACACTTGGAATAAACAACACAGGGGCGCTTGATATTAATGCAACTACCGCATTCCAATATCAATATGCTACCAATGCCGTGGATACTGCATCGCTCAATGCTCCCACTTTAAATACCCCAACAACATTTCGTACCACTGAGCAGTTGCGTCTAGCTATCGAAACCCATGCACGGGCTTCTGCTGGATTTGATCCCAATGGAGCAGATAATATAGCAGGAAGTGCGGATGACAACTACGCATCGGGGATTACTGTAGTCGTGAACGCTCGTGGACAATTTGAGATTAAAAATGCTAATGATGGTGATGCCAATCAAGAAGATTTGAAACTTCAAATAACAGCGTTTACTGACTCTGCGAGTAATATCACCAAAAATACTCGTTTTACAGAGTCTATGCAGTCTGCAAGTGGAACGCTCATCGAGGGAAGCACTGCTATACGTTTATCGCAAGGTTTTAATGCTGCAACCCATTCAGCGAGTATCGATATTTATGATTCACTGGGAAGTAAACATACCTTGCGTATGGATTATCGTAAAACTGCAGTTGATACCGTTTCAGGTTCCACATGGAGCATGAAACTCTCAGTTCCTCAACCCGGTGAAATCAATACCATTGCTCCACTCAATGAAGTTGAAGGACAGATTCGTTTTACTGCTGATGGAGCACTCTCATCATACACTCCAACTAATGTCAACTTTACTGGAAACAATGGTTCTTCGCCTAATCAAAACGTCAATATCACCCTTGGAACTGCCAATTCCTTTGATGGCGTAACCAGTTTTGACGCCACTTCAGGTACCAGTGGTATTTCTCAAGATGGTTTCCCTGGGGGAGATTTAGTAGGGATTCGTATTGACCAAAGCGGTACGTTAGTGGGTTCATTTTCCAACGGGCGCTCATTTGGTTTAGCACAAATTGG
>CAMBHX010000078.1 GCA_945867285.1 Sulfuricurvum sp. IAE1 | reverse complement strand
CCTCCCATAGAGGCCGCTTTTGCACCCAATACTTGAAACTCCATAGCGGAGGAAAGGGTTGCGACACACGCGGACGCGACTAATGAAAGGATGATTTTGGATGAGGTCATGAGTACTCCTAAGTGACAAATATGTTTTATCATATTTTTTCATAAATTAGTTGTATTTAAGATAAAAAACAACTATTTGGAATAAACAATAATTTATATTGTGGATTTGTTCTTACTCTTGTGAGAGAGGAGTGTTTGTCCGTGTTACATTACAATAGAGTGCCTCGCATACGAGTTTTGCCGCAACTTCTCGTTTACCATCTACTGTGACGCTGATATTAAGACCTCGAAGCTCTCGTTTTTCTTCTAAGCTTATGACTTTGACGACTACTTTCATATTAGGGGCATAGGTTAAAATTGATTCGCAGATAAGCCGTTTTTTGGAGCTGTTGTCCAGTGTTACGATCACGCTCGTAGCGTCTCGAAGGTGCAATTTTTCTAAAATTTGCATTTTGGACATATCACCATAATAGGCTTTTTCGCCATCTGCTATTGCTTCTAGGACGTGCTTATAGCTATTGTCTACAATGATGTAGTTGACACTTTCTTCTCTTAGCGTCTTGACTACAAATTTTCCCACAATGCCGTATCCGCATACGATAACGTGATTAGCGTGAGCTTGGAGAGACCCAAAATCCTCAGTCATACTTGTTTCTTTGAAAATAAGACCTGCTATAGCACCGATTTTAGAGAGGACAAATGGGGTGATGATCAAGGATAATACTGTTACTAGTACTAGGAGTTGCACAATGTTTTCATTCATAGTTCCATTGTTGCCGGCAAGAGCAAAAATAGCAAATGAAAATTCTCCTACTTGCGAGAGAGCGATTGCCGTTTTAAACGCTACTTTCGATTTCGAATAAATATTAACAATCCCAAAAATAATAATTGCTTTGAGGAGTAATAAAGAGATTAAAATCCCTAGGATTTCGAGGATATGTTCACCTAGAAACAGTATGTCAATTTTCATCCCTACGGTGACAAAAAATATCCCTAACAGTAAATCTTTGAAGGGTGCAATATCTGATTCGACTTTGTGATGATAATGGGTTTCAGCGATAATCATACCTGCAATAAATGCTCCAAGTGAATAGGTAAATCCAAACGCATGAACCGCTAACGACGCCCCTACGACAATAAGCAATACAGAACCCATGAAGAGCTCATCGACGTTACTGGAGGATGAAAAATGTAAAAGCCAGGTCATTACTCGTTTGCCCACTACAAATAATAATCCTACAATCACTGCTGCACTCACTGCTGTTTGTGTCAAAACAGCGACGATATTGTCAGTTCCAACACTCAAAAATCCGATAAGCAACAGTATAGGAATGACCGCCAAATCTTGATAGATCAATATCCCCATCGAACTTTGTCCGTAAGGTCTGGCTATTTCTTTGGTGGTTTTGAGATAACTCATAACTACTGCAGTGGACGAGAGAGAAAGCGACATTGATATGATCAACGCTGTCGCAAAATTGAGTTGAAATCCAAAATAAACGACAATAAAAATTACCATTGCAGTTAAAGTAGTTTGTAAAAAACCGTTGAAAAATACTTCGATTTTCATGGAGGCAAGTCGTCGCAAGGAGACTTCCAGACCAATGGTAAACATCAAAAATACTACACCAAATTCGGCAATTGCTTCGAGCGTGTGAGAGTCCACGAGATGGCGAAGGTCAGATCCATATGCTACCATCGTCCCTGTCATGATATAGCCAATGATGGGTGACACCCCCAATCGCTTGAGGATGAGGTTGACCACGATAGAGATACCTAAGGCAATAGTAAGATAATAAAGAGCTGATTCCATAACGCGATTATAACCAACTCGAACTTGAATAGGCATCACATCCTCCTCTAAGCCTTAAAAGGGTATAATCCCTTCCTTAATAAGAGCAACCAATCATTAAGGAAGAGCGATGACAAAATATATATTTGTAACGGGTGGGGTATTGAGTTCCCTTGGAAAAGGAATTACTGCAGCCAGCATCGGGGCATTGCTCAAACATTCTGGCAAGCAAGTGGGAATGCTCAAGATCGATCCATATATCAACGTCGACCCAGGAACAATGAGCCCTTTGGAGCACGGAGAGGTTTTTGTTACCAAAGACGGTGCTGAAACGGATTTGGATATCGGAAACTACGAGCGTTTTCTCAACGACTCTTTTCTCAAAACCAGTAATTTTACGACAGGACAAGTTTACAGCAGCGTTATCGAGCGTGAGCGTAGTGGCGGATACTTGGGCCAAACTATCCAAGTTGTCCCTCATATCGTCGGCGAAATCGTTGATCGTATCAAAAAAGCGGGCGAAGGTCACGAGATCTTGGTAGTTGAATTAGGCGGTACCGTTGGTGACATCGAAGGGTTGCCGTTTATGGAGGCGATTCGTACCATGAAGCATGACGATGAGGTTGAAGGGACGTTTTTTATCCATGTTACTCTTATCCCGTTTATCAAAGCGGCCGGTGAACACAAAAGCAAACCTACACAACACTCTGTTCAAGAGCTTCGTCGTATCGGTATCACCCCTCAAATGATCATTGCTCGAAGTGAAGAAAAGCTCCCTAAAACATTCAAAAAGAAATTGGCGTTGGCGTGTGACGTAAGTTCTGACAGCATTATCGAAGCAATGGATGAGCAGACCATTTATGCGGTACCAATGAGTTTTTTACAACAAAATATCTTAGCCCCTATTTCTAAAGAATTGAGATTGGGTGAGCTTCGTCCCGATATGGAACAGTGGGACAGTTTGGTCAAAAAAATTGTTTCTCCAAAATACCTTGTGACTATTGGATTTGTGGGCAAATATTTGGAGCTCAAAGAGTCGTACAAGTCACTTATCGAAGCCCTTATCCACTCTGGTGCTCATTTGGATACTCGTGTAGCGATTAACTGGATTGATAGTGAAAAAATTGAAACCAGTGGTGCCCAAACATTTCTCGCTGAATGTGACAGCGTTCTTGTCGCAGGAGGGTTTGGGAACCGTGGAGTTGAAGGAAAAATCCAAGCTATCCGATACGCACGCGAAAATCGTATCCCATATTTGGGGATTTGTTTGGGAATGCAGCTCTCGGTTGTGGAATATGCACGCAATGTTTTGGGTTATGATGATGCTAACTCCGTCGAATTTAATCCCACTACGACCCATCCGATGATTTATCTCATTGACAACTTTATCGACCAATCGGGACATGAACAAATCCGAACTCACCGCTCACCTATGGGGGGCACATTACGTTTGGGTGAATATCCATGTGAAACTAAAGAGGGGTCAAACCTTCGTGTAGCTTACAATAATGAGGCGTTAATCTTTGAGCGTCACCGCCATCGTTACGAAGCCAATCCTGCCTACCGTGAGGCGCTTGAACGTGCAGGAATGATCGTCACTGGGGAATCTCACGGACTTATCGAAGCAGTTGAAATTCCTGCTCATCCATGGTTTTTGGGTGTACAATTTCACCCTGAGTTTACCTCACATCTTCAAAGCCCAAACCCTTCTATTTTAGGATTTGTCAAGGCGACTTTTGAGTCAGTCAACCACTAATATTCCAGTTTTGAGCCATGAAGCGCTCGAAACACTTTTGGAGCGGCGTTTTACCGCGCATAATGAGAAACTTTCCGATATTCCTCATCCCAGCCTTCTAAAAGATGCCCTCAAAGCAGCACAGCGTCTCGCACGTGCTATCCAAAAAGGGGAAAAAATCGCTGTTGTTGGAGATTATGATGTTGATGGCGTTACCTCAACGGCAATTGTTAAGCGTTTCTTTTCACGCATTAATTACCCATTGACAGCTACTATCCCTAATCGATTTACGGATGGATACGGTGTTTCGAGGGGGGTCTTGGAGCGCATCGATGCGGATGTTGTGTTTACGGTGGACAATGGTATCAACGCCATAGAAGCGGCGCAGGTGTGTAAAGCCAGAGGTGTTGACCTCATCATCACCGACCACCACACACCCAGTGCCGTTTTACCTGATGCCTACGCTATTATCAATCCAAAACAACTTGATTGTCCCTACCCTCTCAAAGAGATTTGTGGTGCACAAGTGGCGTGGTTATTCATGGGATTGCTAAAGCACGAACTGGGTGTCGCGGTGGATATGAAGCAGTTTTTTCCGTTTTTAGCCCTCGCCATTATTGCCGATGTTATGCCGCTGACGGGAGTTAATCGCTCTATTGTAAAAGCAGGTCTAGCGATGATGAACACCTCAACTGTCCCAGCTTTTGTCATTATCCGAGATGTTCTCAACAAAACGAATATTTCAAGTGAGGATATCGGATTCCAAATCGCCCCTCGTATCAACGCCGCTGGACGACTCGAAGATGCCTCTATAGCGCTGGAGTTTTTAAGTGCTGATACCACTCAAAAAGCGTTTCATCAGTTTGAACTTCTCTCGCAGCTTAATATCTTACGCAAAGAGATAGAGGCACATACCGCAGCACTTGCCATGGCATGTGTATCAGTCGATGATCACGTCATTGTTGTAGCGGGTGAAGGTTGGAATGAGGGTGTTGTAGGGATCGTAGCATCACGACTGGTGAACCATTTCCAAAAGCCCGCTATTGTGTTGAGCATCCATGATGGCATTGCCAAAGGGTCAGGACGAAGCATCGGAGAGGTGGATTTGTACAGCCTTATCAAAACGCAAGAGTCACTTTTGCTCAAATTTGGTGGGCATACGATGGCAGCAGGTCTCTCGATGCCACTTGAAAATATAGAGAGCTTTAGGGCTGGGATAAATGCATTTGCCAAAGCACTAGATCCTGCTTCTTTTGTCCCAAAAAGTGATATTCTCGGGGAGTTGGAGCACATTTCCCCTGCCCTTCTCCCTTTATTAGAAAAATTTGAACCCTACGGTGAACAAAACCCACGCCCTCGATTTTTACTCAAAAATGCCCATTGTGTAGCGGTAAAGCTGTTTGGAAGCGATAAATCTCACAGTAAGTTTGAGCTTAGACCCTCAAGTGTACGTGGTGAGACATTCGAGTTTATCGCGTTTCGGCGTATCCTAGAAATGCCAGAAAATCGTACCGTTACCCTCACCTATACGGTCAACAAAAACGAATTTAACGGTAAAACCTCCATGCAGCTCATGCTAGAACGACTATATTAACGCTTCACTGATGTTACGCACTAAAACGAATGCATCCGTTTTAGTGGCAGGGACAAATGTCCCTACAACCCCCTAAAGCTACAACAACTATGTTATTGAGAATCTTTGCAAAAGTGTACAAGGTCAGTTATAATGCCTAGCATGAATACTTTTTTTATCGAATTTCGCGATCCTCTGTTTGGGGTCATCGTCTTTTTTTTACTGTTGTTTATTATCTCTTTTATCAGTTATTGGTTAGGACGGCGCAAGAACACTCAAGACAATAATGACTTGGAGAGTTTTTTAGGCAAATTTGATGAGACTGCAACAGCTACAATTGGCTCGCAAGTTCGAGAGAACACTATTAGCAATGAGACGTGGCTACAGCTGGCTATTGGGTATGAGCATCAAGGGCATTTTGAAAAAAGTATCGAGATTTATTTGGCGCTTTTGGCCAAAAAAAGTGACTCTCTCACCCAAAAAGAGATACTGCTAAAATTAGGACACAACTATTTTAAAGCAGGATTTTTGGAGCGTTCACGCCAAAGTTTTTTGCAAATTCTCGGTAACCATCCCCGAACGCCACAAGCACTGCATCACCTCATACTCATTTATGAACAATTACAACAATTCGATAAAGCCTTAGAGGTAATGGACTCTCTCGAAGAGCTTCAGGGGGCGCAAACGACCGAAAAACTTTATCTTAGTGCTCGTGCTATGTTGTGTCACCCCAAAGCTACCATTGATGAAAAAGCCCACTATCTTATAGCTTTATATGCGCAGCATTCACAGCTGGGTTATTTGGTATTTGACTATCTTTTCACTCATCGTCCTGCTTTAGCATGGAGTCATTTTGATCAGTCGCTGTGTACTCGAATCGCCGACATATTGTGGAGAGTCCCTCTGGAGCAGCTTAATATGGAGATCATCAGCAGTAATGCTTTTTTACAAGAGCTCTTTAGCGCTCGTGGTGATCTAAATCTTGTTCGTACCAGTGCAACGTTTGAATTTGATACACTTATGGCGTTAGGTCGAGCCAATTACACCAAGGCGACCTTGCAGTTTGAATATATCTGTACCTCATGCCACACCCCTTCTATATTTGCATTTCATCGTTGTATTGCCTGTCATGCGATTGATACGATCGACAACACTATGAGTTTAACAAAGGAACGATTTGAAGACGGTAACACTTTTTTGTGATGGATCCGCACTGGGCAACCCAGGTCCTGGTGGATATGGAGTTATCTTACGCTTTGGCGAGGTAGAAAAAATCATCAGCGGTGGGGAAAAACACACGACGAATAATCGTATGGAGCTACTAGCGGTTATCGAGGGATTGCGTGCTCTCAAAGAGCCATGCAATGTCACGTTTATATCTGATTCAAGCTATGTTGTAAAAGGCGTCAACGAATGGTTAAGCGGCTGGGTAAAGCGTAACTTTGCCAAGGTTAAGAATCCAGATTTATGGAACGACTATCTCACCGTTTCTAAAATCCACACCGTACGCGGTGTTTGGGTGCGAGGACACAACGGGCACCCCGAAAATGAACGATGCGATGTTATTGCCAAAGAAGAGGCGGAGAAATTTAAAAACGTATATTGATGTGATACGCCCAGAAGAACTTGTCCGTTTGTATGGCAGGGACAAATGTCCCTATAGCCTCCTAAAGCTACAAAAGCTTTGCTTTTGAGATTTATATCAAGCCCTTATTCGCTATAATAGCATCCACAAAACATCAAGGATGCAAAACCAAATGAATACCCTGCAAACCCTACAGCAACGATTAGGGTACCAATTCCAAAACATGCAGCTCCTTATTGAAGCGCTGACCCACAAAAGTCACAAACAGCCCTACAATAATGAGCGACTTGAGTTTTTAGGGGATGCGGTACTAGATTTGGTCGTCGGAGAGTATCTTTATAAACGATTTCCCAAGTTTGATGAGGGGGATCTTTCCAAGATGCGCGCCTCTTTGGTCAACGAAGATGGCTTCACGCTTCTAGCAAATCATCTTCATTTAGGTGAACATATCTTTTTATCCAACGCTGAGGAAAACAACCGTGGACGGACTAAAAGTTCTCTGTTAGCTAATGCTTTTGAGGCGGTTATGGGGGCTATTTATCTCGAATCAGGGCTCGAAAGCGTCCGAAATATCACAGTAGAACTGCTGGAACTGATCCATCAAGATATTTCTCTGGACTCGTTGTTCAAAGATTACAAAACGTCACTTCAAGAACTCACTCAAGCGCACTATGGTATCACTCCTGACTATCAGCTGATAGCTTCACACGGTCCGGATCATCAAAAAGAGTTTGAGATAGCAGCTATCATTGATGGAAAACGGTATGCCAGTGCCATGGGAAAAAGTAAAAAACACGCACAGCAAGAAGCGGCAAAAATTGCGTTGGATATTCTCTCTAAGGAGTTAAGATGAAAAATCGGGCTTCCTGCCGAAGGAAACGCAGCGTTAGCGT
>CAMBHX010000077.1 GCA_945867285.1 Sulfuricurvum sp. IAE1 | reverse complement strand
CAAAAATGAAATCGGTTAAAGGTGCTGTAAAGCGCTTCAAAGTAAAGAAAAACGGCACAATCAAACGTGGTACTGCATACCGTAGTCACATTTTGACTAAGCAAGATGCGGGTACTCGTTATGGACAAAAAACTCCAAAAGTTGTAGCTGCAGTTGATGTTAAAAACATCAAAAAGATGATCGTAGGCTAAACCCTATTAACCCTCCAACTATACGTTGGGCAAGCCCACCAAGTGGCACCCTGTCATCATGAATGAACAAGGTCAAGAAAAAGGAAAAAAATGCCAAGAGTAAAAACAGGTGTCGTACGTCGTCGTCGTCACAAAAAAGTATTAAAATTAGCACGTGGTTTCTACAGTGCACGTCACAAACATTTCCGTAAAGCGAAAGAGCAACTCGAGCGCTCATTGGTTTATGCATTTCGTGATCGTAAACAAAAGAAACGTGAGTTCCGTAAATTGTGGATTATCCGTATCAATGCAGCATGTCGCTTGAATGGTATGAGTTATTCAGTATTTATGAACGGACTTAAGCGTGCAAACATCGAGCTTGATCGCAAAATCCTAGCTGATATGGCTATGAACGATGCAGCGGCATTCTCTGCCCTCACTGTTCAATCCAAAGCAGCACTGTAACATTAAATCATCTATACCGTACTAGATACGGTATAGATCTCCAGTTCGTGATGAGCCTGTCGACCCATGAATCTTTACCTTTCGATAAGCTCAGTGCGAACGGTGACTTTTTTATTCTTCTAATTTTCGATTTTAGTTTTAATTAGCTTATCCTCTTTTATCAAGCACTCTTTATTGTCAGCACACTCTTTTGACTCTTTTGGATATTGTGCACGTGAGGCTGCTTCTTTATCGTAGGGTTTACACTCCTGAAATGTTTTTTCCCCCTGTTTATTGTTGTAGCCTTCAGGACAATTCATTCCCTCAATAACTATATCTGCTAAAACGCTTGTTGATACTAATAAGCTTACAATTAGTACTTTTTTCATGGGTGATCCTCTTTGAGTGAATTTTCGAATAGATATTGGTGCTCGGTTGGCAAGGTATTGTAAACCATGTTGGCTAAATCTCGTATCTCCCACAATGCTGCTTTGTCACTACGCAAACTGATGAAGTTTTGCAAGCTTCGAGCATTGATACTCCATGCCAGTTCAGTTTTGTAGCTCTCAGGGAGACAATATTTGGCTCTATCATTACTAATACCACTTGCCAGTACAAGGCGTAAATTTTCCAAGGCTTTGATGCTCATCTCATCTACAATCTCAACATCACAATAGACGAGATAGTTCCCTGCACGTTCTTTGTCGGCTAGTGTAAACTCTGGTTCCTCTTTGAGTTCTTTGAGAGTATAGCGAGTGCTTTTGACACTGAGAGATGCCATACGGTGACGGGCGAGCTCTTGGAGTAATGCACGGCTAATTCCTGCTATATAAAAGTTGTAGGTAATATGCTCCAGTGTTGAGGCGTGCTTAAATTTATTACCCACCCGGTCAATGAGCGCACGGTCAACTTCTCCACCGTTATCGCTTTTGTCAAAACTTTGCCAACACGTACGAATGGCGTCAGAACAGATTACAAGAGGTGTATGATGATGTAGGGTTACTTGCATGGTTTTGTATCTTTTGAAAGTATTTTAAGAGAGTATAACAAAAAAGAGATTAATGTAATTTGCATCCGCAGTCTTCGCTGGTGCTTTCGCACATTAGCTACGATTCCGATTGACAAAATGACACGCAGGTGTCATTTTTATGTCAACCTCACATTACAAAAACGTGCGGAACGATGAGAGGGTATTTCTTCATTTTACGATAGATATGTTTACGGACTACTTGGCGTAAATCATTTTCAAGCGCTTTAGGATTTTCGATTAATCCATGTTTGAGGTTGAGGAGGAAGTGCTCTAGGACATCTTCCATCTCTGCAGCAAATGCTTTGTCGTTTTTATCGGCAACGAGACCGAAGCTCGTCACGAGTGGTTTAGAGAGTAATCGTGAATCTGCAGCGCTTACTTGCGCTACGAGGATAACCATACCTTCAGCTGCCATTTTTTGACGGTCGATAACGATATCATCTTCGATTTGATGATTGCTTTGGTTGTCAATATAAGTCTTGCCTGTTTTAACGGTTTTGGCTTTACGCATAAACTTAGGACTCACTTCGATTGAGTCACCATCACTCATGAGCAAAATATTACGTTCAGGAACACCACATGCTACAGCGGTGTCACGGTGTTTCATGATATGGTTGTATTCACCGTGGACTGGCAAGAAAAACTTAGGGTTCGTTAGGCGAAGCATGAGCTTTTGCTCTTCAAGCCCTCCGTGACCTGATACGTGGATGTCACGATCGTTAGCAACCGATGCGCCTGCTCGTTGGAGATAGTTGAGCATTCCTGAAATAGACCCTTCGTTACCAGGGATCGCACGTGCTGAAAGGACAACTAAGTCAGTTGGCTTGATCTTGATGTGGCGGTGTTCACCGATGGACATTCGGAAAAGTGCTGAACTTGGCTCCCCTTGGCTCCCCGTCGTGACAATCAAGACATCTTTATCACTTATGCGATTAGCTTCTTCAGCATCGATAAAGATGTTTTTAGGAAGTTTGACATAATCGTACTGCATGCACAATTCGAGATTTCGCTCCATAGAGCGACCGATGACACATACTTTACGGTTGTATTTGATCCCTGCTAAAATCGCTTGGTAGACACGATGAATGTTGGAACTAAAGGTGGACATGATGATACGCCCTTGAGCTTTTGAAAAAATACGATCAAATCCGCTTGCGACTGAGATCTCACTTGGGGTCCACTCTTTGTTGTACGAGTTAGTTGAATCGGACAAGAGACATAATACCCCTTTTTCACCGTATTGTGCTAAACGATGGATGTCTGCTGTGTAGCCATCAACAGGAGTAAAGTCGATTTTAAAGTCACCCGTGTGGATAATAGTACCTGCTTTGGTGGTAATTGCTAATGAAGAAGAATCGATGATAGAGTGCGTCATATGCATCCATTCAATTTCAAAACTGTTCCCAATTTTGTACACTTGACGTTTGACGATAGGATTGAAATAACGACGGTATTCTTTCATGTGATGTTCGTCAAATTTGTTACCAATCATCGCTAGAGGCAAGGGTGTTCCATAAATAGGAAATTGCATCTCTTTGAAGAAATATGGTACTGCTCCAATATGGTCTTCATGGGCATGAGTGATGATAACTGCTACGATTTTTTTGCGGATTTCTCTCAAATAAGTGAAGTCAGGGACGAGAATGTCAACACCGTGCATCTCTTCGCTTGGGAAGCTCATCCCGATGTCGATGATGATAGCTTCGTGCTCAGTTTCAATGACGGTGATATTCCCACCGATTTCGCCTAATCCTCCTAATGGGGTGATACGTACTTTTTCACTGTTTTCTAAATCAAGTTTAAAGTGAGGGTTGAGACGGTTTTTGTGCGCTTCTTGGTTTTTTAGGACAAAATCTCTGAGATTGGTATCCACAGGCGTTGGTGCTCCACGACGGTTACTTCGGTTTGAATTTCCACCACTGCGATTTTGACGGTTGTTTTCACTTTCTGTACTTAAATCGGTCGCATTATCACTCGCTTGAGGATTGCGGATAAGATTGTTGGTGCGAGGTTGTTGTTGACGATTGTCTCTAAAAGCCTGATTGTCTTGACGTGGAGATCGATTATCGGAGCGTGGAGAACTATTTTCACCGTTATTTTCACGAGGAGGACGGTTGTCGTCACGTGGACGAAAAGGGCGACGATTGTTATTAGGGCGACGCTCACGAGTTTCAGTATTTACCGGTGGTGTAGTATTATTGTTTTCTTCTGCCATTGGGGCATCCTTGATAATTATTTATGTTAAACATTGAAATCAGCAAAGCCAATTTCAATGGCAAGGACTAAAGTCCTTTGCAATCCCCTAAAGCTACCAGCCTGAACGCTGGAGAAGTATTAAGGGTTATAAATGGCGTTACGCAGAATCAGAAATAATTGTAAAAACTATTGTAAAAGGGCGTATAGCCGGTGAAAGTCGCAAGTTTCGAGTTGATGAGGTCGAAGAGTTCGTACTATTTCAAGAGAAGCAAAAGCTCCCTCGATAGCCGTGACTTCATAGCATGCCGTGAGATTTTTGTGAAGGGTTTTTCGTGGCTGTGTAAAAGCAGCACGTAAAAAATTCTCAAACCCTTCATCATTACGATCAGACCGTTTTGAAATGAGCAGTACGGCCGAATCGACTTTAGGGGCAGGCTCAAAGGCGCTGGGCGGGACACGTAAAGCGATGCTTACGTCTCCCACACTTTGCGCAATGACGCTGAGAGCCCCAAAAGCTTTCTCATTAGGTGTGGCGGAAAATTTCTCCGCCACTTCACGCTGTACCATGACAAGCATATTTTTGCACGCCGGATCTGCGAGCGCTTTTAGGATGATGGTCGTAGCGATATAGTAGGGCAAATTTGCCACTAAATCATACGGTTCGTCCAATAAAGAGCCCTTCCAATGCTCTAGTACATCTCCACAACGCAGAGTAAGAGCTTCGGTAGCGATTGCATCGGCAAAATGGTGCTGTAAATGCTTGCACAAGTCGGTATCAACCTCAAAAGCTGTCACACTTTTGACATTAACTAAATAGTTAGTTAAATCACCTAATCCAGGCCCGATTTCCGCTATGCGGTGCAATGTATGGGGCATCGATTCGACGATCTGAGTTAAAATACTCTGGTCGGTTAGAAAGTTTTGACCAAATTTCTTTTTGGCAATTTTAGTTCTGTCTTTTTGCATTGAGAGTGAGTATAGCGCATTTCGTGTTAATTAATAGTTAAAGTATAAAATCAATTTTTCTTATCGTAATTAATGGTAATAAGGGGTTAAGTGACGCTGGATTATAATTACAACAATTATGCAGGGGAGTTTTAGGATGGAATATTTTGCAAAACGTATTATCCCGTGTTTGGATGTCAAAGATGGACGTGTCGTTAAGGGTGTGAACTTTGTCGGACTCAAAGATGCTGGAGATCCTGTCGAAGTGGCTAAACGCTACAATGATGAGGGGGCAGATGAACTGACTTTTCTAGATATTACAGCCTCTCATGAACAGCGTGATACCATTGTTCATATTGTTGAGCAAGTTGCCCGTGAAGTATTTATCCCTCTCACAGTAGGCGGAGGAATACGAGAGCTTAATGATATTTACAAGCTTCTCAATGTCGGGTGTGATAAAGTTAGTATTAATTCTGCAGCACTAAAACGACCTGAGTTTATTGATGAGGGTGCAAAACGGTTTGGCTCTCAATGTATCGTTGTAGCGATTGACGTGAAACGCACGGGGGATGTTTGGAATGTCTATCTCAACGGCGGTCGTGTGGACACTGGGATTAATGCATTGGAATGGGCAAAAGAAGTCGTTGATCGTGGTGCTGGAGAGATACTTCTCACCTCGATGGATGCGGATGGAACCAAAGCAGGCTTTGATTTGGAGATTACATCACAAATCAGCAGTGCTGTCCATGTTCCTGTAATCGCTAGTGGAGGTGCTGGAACTATGGAGCATATCAAAGAGGCGTTTGAATCAGGTGCGGATGCAGCATTGGCAGCAAGTATTTTTCACTATAAAGAGATAGATATTATCGACCTAAAACGGTATTTAAGTGCCAATGGTATTGCAGTGCGACTATAAATAGCTAAATAGTTTAGAAACATCCCTGCTTGGCAGAGATAAAAGAAGTTTTAACGGTTATTTGTTCAAATTCTCTCTCGATCCAAGTCGCCGCTTTTGAGTTTTTTGAGATACTCTCGCAACATATCTTTGACATCCCCTGACATCACAAACAACCCAAATATATTGGGGACAGCCATTGCCAAAAAGAGTATAGAAGAAAAATCAACCATTGTCGCAGTATCTGCCATAGTAGCTAGAATGATAAATGATAAAAAGATAGCTTTGTAGAGAAGTATACTTTTGCTTCCAAACAAGTATGCCCATGCGATTTCTCCATAGTACGACCATGAGATAAGGGTTGAAAAAGCAAACATAAAAATTGAAAAGGTCAAAATACTGGGAAACCATGATAGAGAGGTTCGAAAGGCTTCAGCGGTCAACGCAGAGCCATTTTTGGCTTCGATGAGTGCTCCAAATCCATTGACTGGGTCATAGACTCCCGTAATAACGATTACCAACGCTGTCATAGTACATACGATAACTGTATCGATAAATGGCTCATACAAGGCGACAATCCCTTGTCGCACTGGGTATTTTACTTTTGCACTGGCATGAGCAATAGGGGCGGAGCCAAGACCTGCTTCGCTGGAGAACATCGCGCGTTGAAATCCTACGACAATGACACCGACCATCCCTCCAGAAACAGCCAATGGGGCAAAGGCTTCAGTAAAAATCTTGGCAAATGCCATGGGAATAAGGTCATAGTTACTTCCGATAATATACAAAGATGCAGTTACATACACGCCAATCATTAGTGGAACAATTTTCTCTGTAATATCTCCGATACGTTTGATTCCTCCGATGATAATGGCACCCGTTAAAACTGCCATTCCTACCCCAAATACCCACGGGTAAGTTTTGAAAAAACCAATTTCGTTACTCACGGCACCCAGTGCTTGGGAGACTTGGAATGCATTACCTCCGCCCAGCGCTCCCCCGATGAGAAAAAATGCAAATGTTACAGCAAGGAATTTACCCAGATTAGGAAAGCCTTTTTTGGCCAGCCCTTTGTTGAGGTATCCCATTCCTCCACCAATAATGGTTCCATCTTCTAAAAATTCTCGATATTTGAGAGAGAGGGTGACTTCCGTAAATTTAAGTGTCATCCCTAGAAAACCAGCAATAATCATCCAAAATGTTGCCCCTGGCCCACCTATGGCAATAGCAATGGCAACGCCGGCAATATTACCCAATCCCACAGTAGCTGAGAGTGCAGTGGTAAGTGACTGGCGAGGCTCGATAGCTCCTATGTCATCTGCAGTGCGATAATCACCCTTGATAATGCGGTATGAGTGGAGGAACATACGTAGATTGATAAAGTTAAACTTGAGTGTCAGATAGACTCCGCCCGCTATAAGCCATGCAATGACAAAGGGGATTTTGGCCCCATTGCCCATTCCAAATAAAATATCAAAAAAAAGGACAGAATCCAAAAGAGCAGTAAATGAGACAAAAAGTTCGTTCATGATAATCCTGAAAAGCTATAATAGTAGAGGGATTTTACACTAAAGTAATAAAAAGTTATTAAAAAAAAGGAAAAATAAAGAAAGGGGATTAAAAAATTGGTGGTGCGGATGAGGAGATAGAACCTCAAAGCGCACCATCCCTCTAAAAGCCCATAAAATAGAGGTTCCGATAGCGGATGTTCCAAAATAGTGCAACCAATAGTGCAACCGTTTTTAAATTTTATCACAGCTATTCTAGTAAGTTTATTCTTAAAAAATACCACAATGCAGAGTCCCAAAGGGAAAGCATTGGGGAAATACTATTGCTTATTCTTTAAATCTTCTATAAATTCATCGATATGGTGGTCTCGAATAATTTTATCTTCAAAAGAACGTTCTAAGTCATTATATTCTCGCTCTTCACGGGGTGCTCTAGTTTTTATCTCTTCCATTGC
>CAMBHX010000076.1 GCA_945867285.1 Sulfuricurvum sp. IAE1 | reverse complement strand
AAGCGTGGTCTTATCGTAGTCGTATCTATGGTGACATCACTTATCATTGGTATTTTTGGAATCTTTTTTATAGAGTTTATCCGAAATAAAAAAGAAGAGTAATAGCTAAAATCAAGTATTTTTACGCTATAATAAGCCAATTTTTAGTTACAAGGGATAGGCATGGCGTTCGATAACGAAGCGTATGAAGAAGAAAATTTTGCTGAAATGTTGGAGGCATCGTTCAAAGAGCAAGAATCCACACGCATTACAGAAGGTGAAGTCGTAGAGATTCAAGAGAGTGATAATCGTGCGCTAGTGGGTGTTGGTGAAAAGCTTGAGGGGATTTTGCCACTCGATGAGATTCGTGATGCGTCAGGAAATCTTCTTTTTAACGTTGGTGATAAAATCACTGTTATGGTTATTGGGCATTATAATGAGCGTCCAAAAATTTCGTACAAAAAAGTACTAGAGCAAGAAAAGACATTGGCGTTTATCAATCTTCATAAAGAAGACTTTGAATCAGTTGTTATCGAAGCATTGGTAACCAAGAAAAATAAAGGTGGATATTTACTTGAAGCGGATGATGTCCATTTCTTTATGCCACGTTCACTTGCAGCATTCAAAGATACGGATCAAGTCGTTGGAAAGACTGTTAAAGCACAAGTAGTCAAAGTAGATCCTGCTGAGGCGTCTATCGTTGTATCACGTCGTAAACTTTTCAATGATGAGCGTAAGCGTAAAAAAGAAGTGGTTGATGCACTCATGGAAGAGGGCAAACTTATTACCGGGTCTGTTAAAAAAATTACAAGCTATGGTATGTTTGTTGATGTCGGTGGAATGGATGGTTTAGTTCATTACAATGAGATCAGCTACAAAGGTCCAGTAAACCCATCAAAACTCTACAAAGAGGGTGATGTAGTTACTGTTAAGGCTATTGGCTACGATAAAGAAAAACGTCATCTTTCACTCTCGATCAAAGCGGTTCAGTCGGATCCATGGAAAGAGGTAGAGGAGGCACTTGAAGAGGGCGATACCATTACAGTAACTGTTAGTAATATTGAGCCATATGGTGTTTTTGTTGATTTGGGGAATGATATTGAGGGCTTTTTACATGTTTCTGAAATCACATGGGACAAAAACATTAAACATCCTAAAGATTATTTGACGTTGGGTCAAGAAATTGATGTTGAAGTGATCGAGATTAATTCCGATACACATAAGCTACGTGTTTCGTATAAGCGTCTTTTGGCAAAACCTTTTGAAGAGTTTTTGAAAAAATGCCGTGAGGGTGATATCCTTACTGGAACAGTAACGTCATTGACTGATTTTGGTGCCTTTGTTCGTGTTGCTGGAGTAGAGGGATTGCTTCATAACCAAGATCTTTCATGGGATAAAAACGCTAAATGTAAAGAAGCACTCAAGATTGGTGAAGAGATTGAAGTGAAGATTGCAAAGATTAATACTGAAGATGAAAAAATCTCTCTTAATCGTAAAGCTCTTGAAGAGAGTCCGATTGATGTATTTGCAACAACTCACAAAATGAATGAAGTTGTCAGTGCAACGGTACGTGATATTAAAGACTTTGGTGTATTTGTATCACTTGAAGGTGGTGTGGATGCGCTGATACGAAATGAAGATCTTACTCCTGTCACACCTGAAGAACTCACGATAGGACAAGTGATCGAAGCCGTTATTTTGGTGATTGATGCTAAACGTGATCGTATCCGTCTTTCAGTGAGTAAGCTGGAGCGTATTAAAGACCAAGAGATGTTACGACAAATCAATGATGATGAAAGTAATAGTCTTGGTGATTTGATTAAAGATAAATTTAACAAATAAACGATGCATAAGACTGCTTCTTGGCTATTTCCTATAATAGCAGTGGGGGTAGCAGTTTTTATCACTGTTTTTTTTATCGATATTAATCGAGCTTCGGCTGAAATAGTTAAAAATGAGGCACATACAGGAAAGTATTTAGCTTCAGATGATGAAAAAACGAGTTGGATTGGTCGTTTGAGTCAAATGCAAAAGCCTGAATATCTCTATCCAATCAATGAAGTATCTGTTGAAATGAGTTCAACTACGCAAAATCTTGCAGACTTGAAGTATCGTTTAGATGTCAAGCTTGTAAATTCGTATGAATTTTTTTGCTTAAAACAAGAGCTTGAAAAAACAAAGCTTTCCTATCTTCTCAACCAATCAATCGATTCTATGAGTGTTGAGATAGATTCAAGTGATCTTACGGCTCTTAATAATCTTAGTAACAAACTAAAAATGTATCAAATAACGGCTACGTTATCACCATTTAAGAAGGATTAACCGATGGAAAAATTTAAAATTGTCGTGTGCGATCATATTCACGAAGAGGGGTTAAATCTCCTTCGTTCCGATGATAAAATTGAGATGATTTTTGCAGCGGATATAGACAAAACAGCATTGTTAGATGTTGTAGCTACTGCTGATGTTGCTATTACTCGCAGCTCTACTGATGTAGACGAGAAATTTATCAATGCTGTCAAAGGAAAACTCAAGGCGGTAGTGCGTGCAGGAGTTGGTGTCGATAATGTCGATATTCCAGGGTGTTCTAAAGAGGGTATTATTGTAATGAATGTCCCGACTGCCAACACAATTGCAGCAGTCGAACTTACTATGACACATATGCTTTCATGTATGCGTATGTTCCCATATTCACACGATCATCTGAAAAATCAACGTGTATGGAAGCGTGAAAAATGGTATGGTTACGAGCTCAAAGGTAAAAAACTTGGTGTCATCGGTTTTGGTAACATTGGAAGCCGTGTGGGTATCCGTTCTAAAGCTTTTGAAATGGATGTTATTGCTTATGATCCATACATTCACCCTTCTAAAGCAACGGATGCGGGTGCGAAGTACACTACCAATTTTGAAGATATTTTGGCGTGCGATATTATCACTATTCATACTCCAAAAAACAAAGAAACCGTTGGAATGATCGGGGCAGATGAGATTGCACGGATGAAAGATGGTGTAGTGCTTATTAACTGTGCTCGTGGTGGGTTATACGACGAAGAAGCTCTTTATGATGGTCTCAAATCAGGTAAAATTCGTTTTGCTGGAATCGACGTGTTTAACAAAGAACCTGCAACCGATCATAAGCTTTTAGATTTGGACAACATCTGTGTTTCTCCTCACTTGGGTGCCAATACATTTGAATCACAGTTGGGTATAGCCTTGGAAGCTGCGCAACAAGCTATCGAAGCTGCTAAAGGGATTGCCTATCCTCATGCTCTCAATTTACCTATTGATGAGACAAAAATCCCATCTTTTGTAAAGCCATTTTTGGAAATGTCTCAAAAAGTAGGCTTTTTGGCATCACAAATCAACCGTGCCCCTATTGTTTCTATCAAAGTAAGTGCTCGTGGAGATATTGCTCAGTATGTTGGCTCTCTCTCAACATTTGTAACTGTTGGAGCATTGGCACAAACCTCTGGCGAAACGGTTAATTATGTGAATGCTGAATTTGTAGCTAGCGAACGTAATATTAAAATCGAAACAGAAGAGCTACCTGAAAGTCCTGTCTATAAAAATCTTGTTACCATTCGTTTGACGACTGATAAAGATGTTATTGAGATCAGTGCTACGATGTTTGGTGAAGATGCACAACGTATTGTTGATATTAATGGCTTTGGTGTTGATGTTGAGCCTGCTGGAAATATGATTTTGTTTAAAAATACTGATGTTCCTGGCGTTATAGGGCAAGTGGGAACCATGTTGGGTGCACACAATGTGAATATTGCTGATTTCCGTTTGGGCCGTAATAAAAGTGGCGAAGCATTGGCAGTTATTATTGTTGATTCTACTGTTAATGATAAAACACTTAAAGAACTTTCGCAGCTTAATGCCTGCATCAGCGTCTCTTACGCACGTATCTGAATTTTTCGCCTCTAATATTTTAGAGGTGAGTTTATGACAAAAAAATCACATTTTTTTACTGAAATTTTTAAGATGCTTTTAGGCTTCAAAGATAATTTTTTTATCTTCCCCCTCACGCCTGAGACGTATATGTAAAACTGTTCCTTGAGGGGAAATGGAGTGTTTTTGGTTTGTTTTTGGATCAATAAACGTGATACGTGTATGCCCATTATAAACTCCATGATGTGTAATAGTAGCATGGAGATCAGCATCATAAAGTTTTTCGAGTTCTATTTCTAGTAAAGCTTGTTCTTCTTCTTTAATTTTGGAATTGGCTTGTTCCTCATGTAACGTTGCAATGGCAAATTTGTATTGCTGCACGCGTACCATATCGGCTTTTAGCGGTGGTTGATTTTGAGCTAGAGCTGTTTTGATTTTGAGCTGTGTTTGCTTGATTCGATTGGTTTGTTCTTTTAGAGCGAGTTCTTTGCCTAAAAGCTCTTTGCCCTGCTGTTGGATAAGAGTATTGAGTTCTTTATTTTTGGATTCACACATATCTATTTGCTCATGATAGCTGGGGATATTTCTGGGATCAATAATCAGATTATTGCCATCTCCTACAATATTGTTAATGGTGATAGACTTGAGTGCAGTAATCTTGGCATTGGAGTAGAGTGTGTCAATAGTAACGTATTCCGCTATGATTTCACCTCCTAGCATTTTAGCAACATTAACGCTAATTGCCTCAATTTTTCCTGCCTCTAATATTTCTATAGTGGCATTCTTGGCTTTTAAATCACCTCTGTGGAGATGAATGGTGGCATTTTCTTGAATCTTGATGCGAGATTTTTTATGTGTTTGTGATCCTATTGTGAGTTCACACGCTTGAATTTTTGTGTTACTACCGATGGTGCCTGTAATATCCAGTGTTTGAACATCGATATTAACACCTGATCCTACTGCATCTTTACTATTATCTTTATTATAAATTTTGACATGAATTTCTTTATCACTTCCTATTTCAATAGAACCAGTATCTCGAAAACTTGCTTTTTTGAGTCTAAGCTCCTGAGATATTGAGAAAATGCCATTGAAATATTTGACATATCCCGATACCATAGCATAAAAACAAATGGAGTGCTCGTCCTCATGAGCTCTAATGGTTTCATGATCAATAGAGATGGCAGTGATATAGCGTATAAGAGGTTCAGGTGCTAGAACGAATTTCCCTTTACAATTTCGTCCATTACTTCCTCGTTTAGCAAAAATATATTCAAAAATCAAATCATCCTTTTGAACTCCTTTGATAAAGGTAGTGCGATCGTCTTTTTTGTAGTGAAGCATGATGCTATCGTTAATAGGATCTATTGGCGAAAAAAAATGAATAATATTCATCTTGTAAGGGGCTTTTAGTGGCCCCTCTTTTTGAATTTTAAGCAATAGTCTATTGATCTGTTCTTCTAGATTATTGTCAGTAATTCCAATCAAAAGTCCATGGCGCAATTTATGATTCCAAATTTCACGTTTGAGATATTCTTGAATCCCTTTTTTGAGAGGGATTGTTGAGGAAGGATCAATGATAATCTCAGCTTTGGATTTATATTTGTCAAAAGCTAGAGAAGCTATGAGATTGAAATGAGGATGAGACGATGAAGTGTAGAGGAGAAATTGATATTCCTGACGAACCTCAAAGTTTTTTGATCGTATTTCAATCTCTGTTGTTTCGTATTCTAATCGAGACTCTTTGAGCAAGAACCACTCTTCATCGGCAGTACCGCGATAAAAAGTTCGGTACGATAGAAGTTCAAAATCGATAGTTTGAATTGTTTTGTCTGTATCGATATGTTCTAATGCCTCTACGAGAGAGGATGCTGTAACTCTGGCGGGCTGCAATTGTTTTGACTCTTTTTTATTAAGGTTCGATGATTGAAACAGATTTTTTTACCTGAAACTGAAACTCTTTTTCCAGATCACAGTTATCTAGCAAGATGGGGACGACAATCAATGAGGCAATAACTGCCGCTATTGTACCAAAAATTAGTGAAACTCCAAGACCTCCAAATACAGCATCACTGGCTAGTAGTGTAGAAGCTAGAATAATAGCTGCAGCCGTGAGAAAAATAGGCTTTGCTCGTGTTGCACTAGCGTAGGCTATGGCTTCTTGTTTGTGCATCCCTTTGTCTTGCATGAGGGATTTGGTAAAATCAATAAGTAGCAGTGAATTTCGTGAGCTGATACCGATAAGTGCAATAAACCCGATCAACGAGGTTGCGGTGAGGAAAAAGGTATCTGCTGTGAAAATATCCATGATGAAATGACCAAAAATGACCCCAACGATGGATAAAAAACTACCAAGTAAGATAATACCACTTAAGACAAAACTTTTGTAGTAGATGACCATGAGTAAGAAAATGAGAATCAATGCTGCGATAAATGCACCTCCTAAATCCACGAAAGTATCGAGTGTTACCTCCATTTCACCATCCCACAATAGTTCGTAATGCTCATGCGTCTTTTTATCGATGAGTTCTAGGTTAAACAGACCGATTTTATGAATCTCATATTCATCAGTGAAAGTTTCCAAGATACTATTACGTGCATCCATGAGAGGGTAGACTTGAGAAACCATATCGGTTTCAGCGACAACATTGGTCATCTGATGAAGATTTTTTGTCATGACCATGGGATTGGATTTGATAGTGTGTATGTCGACGACCTCAGTGAGGGGAACCATCATCCCTGATGAATTCATTAGCTTGAGGCTGGATAACTTCATGATGATTTCATCTACATTTTTGGAACTAAATTTTTTCCCATCCGGTGATAGTGTCACAAAAATCGGGATTTGTTCTGACACTTGATCTGAGTTTTTTGCCGCAACTTCCATCCCCTCGTAGGCAAGGTACATAATATCATTGACGTGTTTAATATTTAACCCAGAGCGTGCGATTTTGTCACTATTTACCTGTATTTCAATGGTGTCTACTATCTCGTCTTGCATAATGTCAATATCAACTAGACCATCGGTTTTAGTAAAAATATCTTTAACTCGTCCACTTAAATGGGAAATTCCAGTAGGGTTGTTACCATATACTTCAGCGACAATGGCAGCCATAGTGGGAGGACCTGCTGGTGGTTCCACAAACTTGATATTGGTTTGAGGGATAAGAGCAGAACATTGTTTTTGAATAATGGGGCGTAATCGCTGAACCATCATATATGAAGGCTCGCTACGGTCATGTTTTTTGGTGAGATTGATAACGATTTCGGCAACATTTTCACTGTTTTTAAAATGAGAACCTTTGATGAGTCCTGCGAAATCCAAGGGAGATCCGGAGCCTAAGAAGACTTCCATATCGAGCGCTTGAGGCTCTTTTTGCAAAATATCCACAACGCATTGAGTCACTTGTTGCGTTTGTTCTATTGAGCTTGCAGTGGGTAAATCAACATATACACTGTAGGTATCGTTATTTTTACCTGGGAGCATTTTTGCCATAACCAGTTCAGTAGGAATCATGGCGACACTGGCAATAAAACCACCCAGTGTGAGCCATAAAATTAATTTCTTTTTAGAAGCTGATTGGAGAACTGTTAGTAGTGTATTTTCAAATTTTTGATACATTAGTGAGCCTCGTGTACGTGATCAGGTTTTTTGAGTAATCGTACCGCCAGATAAGGGGTGAAGATATAGGCAACAAATAATGATGCAACAAGTGCTACAGGGACATTAGCAGGGATTGGTTTCATAAACTGTCCCATCATTTGTCCCACAAACGCCATAGGAACCATGGTGAGGATAATAGCTAATGTTGCTATATTGGTGGGCGCTCCAATTTCATCCGTAGCGATAACCATAAGCTCATCTGTATCTAGATGTAGTGC
>CAMBHX010000075.1 GCA_945867285.1 Sulfuricurvum sp. IAE1 | reverse complement strand
GTTCTAGTGCGTGAGTTTCAACTAATGAGCGAAACGTACCTCTAAAGCTATGTAGCGTTTGTTTACGCCCCATAACCTCATCAGTAAACCCCATCACTCTTAAAGCTTTATTGGCACTTTCACGATTTACACTTTGATTAATATCTCTCAATCCGTGGAATACCCACACGCCCCACCCAGTGATTTTATAAACCTCTTCAAGAATTTTGACTGCTTGGAGTGGCAAGGGAATTTTAAAATCGGGTAGGTTCTTGTTTTTAATCTTCATCTCTTGGCGTGGTATCGTGATGAGGTTATTTTTTAAATCCACCTGCTCCCATTTTAAACCGCAGAGATTATCAGCTCTTAACGGGATGAGTGCCACAAAGCGTAAAAGGTTACGCACAATTACACCCCCATTGCCTTGGTAGGTGTCTATGGTACGCATAAGCTCCCCTATTATTTCAGGGTCGGTGATTTTTGCATAATTCTTTTTTTCTTGTTTTGGTACGTTGCTTTTATCTATTTTGTGGGTGATGTTGTAATCGATATAATCGTGACTCACTGCATACGTCCACAATCTCACACAATCAGCAAAGAGGCGGTTCGCTGTTTCGGGTGTTGCTATTCCCTTATCAGCGATAATCTTCATCAGTTCACCGTGGGTGATGTCTCCCATCTTCTTTGAGGTGGTGACGTGATGAAATTCATCATACTCGCACCAATGAGGAAACAAATCACGCTCAAACGCTCTCTTTCGCTTCGCTGTAGTTGCTTCTGCACATTTATGGGTAGATAACCACTTATAAGCTACTAAATGAATTTGAGAGGCTTCGAGGGCGTTAGCTTCGTCTTTTTTTGCTTTGGCTATTTCTTTGATTTCTTTTTTCTCTTCTATCGGGTTAATCCCTTTGGCTACTTTGCTTTTTATCTCATCCCTTTTTTTACGTGCCATTGCAAGGGTAACAGTAGGATAATTGCCTCCAGTAGTCTTTTTAGCTTTCCCCTCAATCGTGTAGCGTATCTCCCAATTTTTACGCCCATCTGTTTTGATTAAAAGTTGTAATCCGTTCCCATCGGGTAGGGTGTACTCTTTGACTTTTGCTTTGGCGTTCTTGATTTCTGTATCAGTGAGAGGGGTTACTTTTTTATTCGCCATAATGTACCTTTTTAGTCTATTTTTACTAAAATTAAAAGTACATTATAAAAAAGTACGTTTAAAAGTACATTAAAAACTTGGATTGTATTAATATGTATTGTAGGCTATTATAGACTAAATAGCGATAGAATGCCTAAAATGTGGGCTTTTGTGGGGGTTATTTGAATGGTATTAGAGGGGGTTAAATGATAGAATGGTGGAGGCGTGGGGGATCGAACCCCAGTCCTAAACCTAGCGAATAAAGGCGTCTACATGCTTAGTAACGTTGTTTATTTTTCAGACACCTTCACACAACGTGCAAAGCTACAGCATCCAATTCTCTAAATTCATTCTCGTACGAGACACTCCGAGAGTATAGCTATCACATGAGTTATACGCCAAGCCCTTCTCGTTATAGCATAAGAAGGTAGCGCAGTCCTAAAGTTAAATTAAACTTACGCTACAGCGTAAGCAGGACGGTAATTAGTGTTGTTTGCGTTTAAGCAAGTTTGAGCCGTATAACGGAGCTGCTCAGTCCGACGATGCAACCTAAACCTTCTAGATCCAGTCGAAGCCATGTCGCCCCCCAAAGGAAAACCGAAGTTATAGTGAAATTATAGCGGATTTTTAGAAAATCGGAGATCAATTCTGTGTCGAAGCACGAAATGACATTAACTATTGATGAGAGATTTTATATTTCGGGTGATTTCACAACATTTAATAATCTTTTGGGTATTGCTAAAAGTATCATTCAAAAGGACATCAACAATCGTAGAACCTACAATAACCCCATCTGCGCCCACTACTTTTTCACGGGCGGTTAGTTCATTAACGCCAAATCCAACATAGACAGGGGTTGATGTATGGCGTTTTATCATCGATAATATAGGTGCTAAATCTTCAGCTTTTCCACTCCCGGTGATCCCAGCATACGCAACAAGATAGATAAATTTATGAGCTTGTGCTGTGATGGTAGCAATCCGCTCTTCTCCATCCGTAGGAGCGACAAAGGTAATATTAGCCAATCCTCTGGCTTCAAAGAGTGAGTGGTATGCCTTTGCCTCTTCATACGGTACATCTGGAATAATCAGACCATTAATGCCGATTCTTTTGGCCTCATCGAGCAATTTTTCCATTCCGTATTGATAAAAAGGGTTAAAATACCCCATCCATAAGGTATCAATTTTAGGCGCTATAACGGCTGAGACCTCCAACAAATCAGAAAACCGAAATCCACTGGCAAGCGACCTATGATTTGCCTCTTCAATAACAGGACCGTCTGCAACTGGATCCGAAAAAGGAACACCAAGTTCTAGTGTGTCTACACCATTTTCACCTAATGCCAAAGCCAAATCAATGGTGAAATTTTTATCGGGAAAACCTGAGGTAATATAGGCTACGAGTTGCTTCATGCTTTTTCCATATCGGGTAAAATTAAGAGAGAGAAGTGTATTTTAGAAAGTTCATTGTCCATTTTGAAATCTTCTTGCCATTGTAAAAACATATCAGATACTGCAATTAACCATGTCACTGTTTCTTCGTTGACTTTAGTATCTCGTGTTCGTAATTGCTCTAACGCATCCTCAGAAAAGGTCGCCAGACGTACCATTGGTTCTATTTTTAAATAGCTTGTTGCGGACTTAATGTTATGAAAAATACGAAATAGCTCATCAAGACTACGGTGAAACCGCTGCTCGTTGCTCAAATCAACAATCAACGGCTCTATAATCTCAATCATCATGGCATAGTGATCAAAAAATTCATCAATAATTTCAAAATCAAAATTATTTTCCAAATCGGTTCGTATACCCATGACGGTCTCCTGTTGTCGATTATTATACCGTATATATTTTAAAAATCTTCAGATTCGCTCACTTAAGTCAATTTTTGACTATACCCTAAAATAATATGACAATTTGCCATATTTAGGTCTTGAAATATTTTTTTTGGTAAACTACTACTTATGAAAAAGCTAACAATAACCACAATTCTAAAACGTAAACACGAAGAGCCCCTTATAATGATTACAGCATATGACGCACTTTTTGCACGACTTTTTGAACAAAGTGCCGATATATTACTTGTAGGCGATAGTCTCAATATGAGTTTTGCGGGTAAAAATGATACTCTTAGCACTTCTATGGATCAAATGATTTACCACACCAATGCCGTTTGCAAGGGAGCTCCCAATACTTTTGTTATATGCGATATGCCGTTTGGCTCGTATCGTGATGAAGCAACAGCTCTGACAAACTCTCTGCGTGTCTATCAAGAAACCCCTGCTGATTGTGTCAAAATCGAAGGAGGAGCAAGTAAAGCCCATCTCGTAAAACACCTTGTCGATAATGGTATTGCTGTATGTGGGCATATTGGACTCCTGCCTCAAAGTGTCCGAGCTGAAGGAGGCTATAAAGTCAAAGGCAAAACCGAGCATGAAGCTCTCGCTCTTATCTCCGATGCTCAAGCCATCCAAAATGCAGGGGCTTTTATACTAGTAATTGAAGGGGTCAAAGCAGACGTTGCTTCACGTGTAGCACAAAGCGTTTCCATCCCAGTTATTGGTATTGGCGCAGGCAATGGTGTTGATGGACAAGTACTCGTATTTTCGGATATGCTAGGTCTATATGAGCCTTTTGTCCCAAAATTTGTCAAACAATATATGAATGGTGCCAAAATGGTTAAAGAATCCGTTAAGTGCTATGCCAAAGAAGTACAATCTAAAACATTTCCTGATGAAAATTATGTGTATTAAATGCAACGCATAGTCGAAATCGAAAAATTTACTGCCGAAGAACCCACCGAGACTTCACTACGTCCAAGTGCATGGGACGATTATATTGGACAAGAGCAGATCAAAAAAAATTTGGGTGTTTTTATTGAAGCCAGCTCTAAACGGCGTGAAGCGCTCGACCATGTTCTCTTTTATGGTCCTCCAGGCCTTGGCAAAACCACATTGGCACTCATTATCGCCAACGAAATGGGAAGTAACATCAAAGTCACCGCTGCCCCCATGATCGAAAAAAGTGGTGATTTAGCAGCGATTCTAACCAATCTCGAAGAGGGTGATATCCTTTTCATCGACGAAATTCACCGCCTCTCTCCTGCAGTTGAAGAGATTTTGTACCCCAGTATGGAAGATTTTCGTCTGGACATTATCATAGGCTCTGGCCCTGCAGCGCAAACTGTCAAAATTGACCTACCACGCTTTACTCTCATAGGAGCAACTACCCGAGCTGGGATGCTCTCCAATCCCTTACGTGATCGTTTTGGGATGAATTTTCGGATGCAGTTTTATACTCCCGATGAACTTTCCACTATCGTTACCCAAGCTTCGTTAAAACTGGGTAAAAACATTGACGCTCAAGCAGCACACGAAATCGCCAAACGCTCCCGCGGAACCCCCCGCATTGCCTTACGCCTACTCAAACGGGTACGTGACTTTGCCGATGTCGCTGACGAAGGTTCCATTGACCACAAACGCTCTCAATACGCTCTCGATCAACTAGGCATCAATGCCCATGGATTTGATGAAATGGATTTACGGCTTCTCACACTTTTGATGCATGCCAATGGTCGAGCAATGGGACTTTCAACCATTGCTGCGGCACTTAGCGAAGATGAGGGGACTATCGAAGATGTACTAGAACCATATTTACTTGCCAATGGATTTTTGGAACGTACAGCACGCGGGCGCATTGCTACGCCAAAAACATATGAATTACTCAATCATTAACATTGTTAATAGTTTGTTCTTGCATTATTAGCCAAAATCATCTATGATGTCTTTATTAAAACAAAAGGATTCACTCATGAAAAAGATTTTAGCTCTCGCACTTTCCTTTAGCGCTGTTGCGCTTTTAGCATGCCCTATGCAAGGTGGTATGGGTCAAGGTGGCGGATGTGGTTCAAAATGTGGAAGCGGTATGGGATTGACACAAAAATGTCAATGTGACACCAGCAAACTTCCTGCACACCTTGAAGCCCTAGGTCTTAGCGATGCCCAAAAAGGTCAAGTACAAAAAATTCGTGCTGAAGGTAAAGAGTTTCATAACAAGCAGCACGATAAAATGATGGCAGTTCTCACTCCAGATCAAAAAAAGAAGCTAACAGAAGCTCCAAAAGCATGCCCAAAAGGTGATATGGCAATGCCAGCAGCACCTGCGTGTAAAGCGTGCCCTGAAAAAAAATAACTTATGATCAAGATCCTCCTTATTGAAGACGATTTGGAGATTGCGGATCTTTTGACCCAATATCTCAGTCGTTATCAAATGGAGGTCATCTCCTATGCTCACCCAAGATCAGCACTTGCCTCTCTCTCTATCGAGTCTTATGATTTAGTATTATTAGATTTAACCCTCCCCGACATGGACGGCTTGGATGTTTGTAAGTCATTACGCGAACACAGTACTATTCCCATCATTATTTCATCAGCACGCAGTGACCTAGGGGATAAAGTCGTGGCTTTAGAGCTAGGGGCGGATGATTATCTCCCTAAACCCTACGAACCGCGTGAACTGGTTGCACGAATACAAAGCATCCTACGTCGAGTTCACAGTACAACACTTCAAAACAGTGATGAAATGTTTCGCGTAGACGATCATGGTATCTACAAAGAGGGAGAACTTCTTAATCTCACTCGTGCTGAATTTGAGCTTCTAGGATTACTCATAAAACATCGACGACAAATCATCTCGCGAGATTTTATCGCTAACAATATTGTATCGATTGGCTGGGAGAGCAGTGAGCGCAGTATTGATGTCCTCATCAGTCGAATACGACAAAAAATCGAACCAAACCCCAAACACCCCACACTCATTCGTTCCGTACGTGGTATGGGATACCAATTCACCTTATGATCAATCGTCGCCACTCCGTTTTTTTTAAACTTCACGCCTTTTTCGCTTTGGCAGTTATTGTCTTAACACTTCTTTTTACAACTGCATTGAGTGAACAAAAACACCAAAAATATCGCCTTTTCGCTCACCGATCCATGGAACTTTTTCAAGCCCTTCAAACTCTAGCCTCGCACAGCTGTGCTGCACAAAATCATCTCTTGGAAAGTGCTGGATTTAAAAAAATCGACCATATCTCCAAAGATGCACATATCATACACCTTCCAGTTCCCATGAAACAGCGCCTTAAACTCAATCAACTAAGTGTAGAAATTTACGAAGATACCCAAGGTATCACCTATGCAATCCAACGAAATCACTGTACCATCTTTTATCGAGATACCCTTGAGGGGAAAACCTATTATTTTGTCTGGGGACTTTTCTTTTTACTGTTTGGAGGATTGGTTACCTTGTATCTATTACTGTGGAAAAACTTATCTCCACTCAAGCAAATCTATACTCAAATACAACTTTATAACGAAGGCAAAGAGCCTAGTAAAACCTCTAATGACGGCAAAGATGAAATAGCTATTATTTCCAATGCTCTTTTTGAAAGCATTGAAAAACAACGTAAGTTTAAACATTCACGAGAACTTTTTTTGCGTAACATCATGCACGAACTCAAGACTCCTATCACCAAAGGTAAACTGATCGTTGAACTTGAAACTCCCAGTAAAAATATAGCTCTCTTGGGCAAATTATTCATAAAACTTGACCATCTAGTAAATCAAATGGCACAAATCGAAAAAATGCACGCTTTTGAGCTCGAAAAATCCATTGTTCCTCTTGAAATAATGATCGAAGAAGCACAAGACAATCTTCTAATAAGTGCCAACGACATCTCTTTGCAAGGATGCGACATAAATATGTATGTTGATAAAATATTATTCACAAGTGCCCTGCAAAATCTCATCGATAATGCCCATCGTCATGCCTCATCGTATCCAATACTTGTACACTATGACGGCCATAAAGTCTGTATAAAAAATCATGGCGAACCATTAACAAGACCAATTAGCGAAGTACTGCAAGCATTTGCTACCCAGAGAGGAGATGGGGGATTGGGATTAGGGCTGTACATTGCCCAATCAGTGTGCGACTTGCACCATTTCGATTTAAGTTATGACTACCACGAGGAAATTCACTCTTTTTACATTACCCTTTGATGTCGAGCTTTTGACCTAAACCAGTGAGGCTTGCACCCACGTCTACGTTAGCAGGGACTGCGCTGTTAAGAACTTTCATCACCCCTTGACCTTGTACTTCTATTGCTTTTTTCATCGCGTATATCTGTGCTTCCATGCTAGGACCGCTGCTAATACCATCCATTGTATTCACCTCATAAAGTCATTGATAATAAACATATCGGCAAACAGGCAAAAAAGCTAAAATCTTTTTTGCTTTAATGACAACCATGCTATCATCGAAACTCCCGCCATAGCAAAGCTGAGCGCCATTCCAAGGGTCATCCATTGCCCTACAAGATACCCGATTTGAGCATCAGGTGCGCGGTAAAACTCGACCGCTCCACGTCCAATCCCATACAAAAAGCCATACAGCAAGATGAGTTCACCCTCAAATGATTTGCTATGTCGATAGGCATAGATGATAACAAATACTACAATCCCTTCTATAAACGCTTCATAGAGCTGAGAAGGGTGTCGTAGCATATCTCCCACATAAATCCCCCACGGCACGTCCGTTGCACGTCCCACCAACTCTTGATTGAGAAAATTACCAATACGCCCAAACACAT
>CAMBHX010000074.1 GCA_945867285.1 Sulfuricurvum sp. IAE1 | reverse complement strand
GATGCGACCAACTTTATGCTGGGTGCGGGTCTTAAAGGGCTCATTGGAGGTGCTACGAAACTGCAAATCGATACCATGAATATTCTTACAACCAAAGAGGGGGGAATGGGATTTGAAGTGGGCGCACGTCTCAATAAAGATTTTAGAGTGCTATATAAAAATGATACTGTTTCCAGCGTTTTGGTACAATACACAGTTAACCGATGGTTACGACTCGATGCTGATATCCATGAGCTAGGACAAGGGATCAATGCGATTTATATTAAAGATTTTAGAGATGTATTGCCCCACAATAAACCCAAGCCAAAGGTAACACCTTGACAAGCATCAATGTTTTTAAGTGAGTATTTTAGTAGACTGTCATAAAAAAGGGAGAACCCAATGATTTTAGAGTTTATGCGAGATGACCACCGAGTGTGTGATGAGCTTTTTGTCACTGCTGAAAATGCACTGAGTGATAAAAAGATTGATGAGGCCAAAAAGCTGTATGAAGAGTTTTATCTCCTCACCAATCACCATTTTGACATGGAAGAAAAACAGTTGTTTATTACGTTTGAAAAGCGTACGGGGATGATGGGCGGCCCAACTCAAATGATGCGCTATGAGCACCAGCAACTACGCGCTCAGATGGAGGCGATGTTAAAAGCCCTGCGAGACGATAAGTATGACGATTTTTTCGGGATTGGGGAATCGTTTATGATTATGTTACAGCAACATAATATGAAAGAGGAACAAATGTTGTATCCCATGATCGATCGTGCTCTTAGTGGTGATGGAGAGCTTATGGTCGAGACTCTCAAAGAGATGCCAAAAGGAAACCCACTGTGATAGAACTGGACGTGCGAGATTTGGAACATCCCGTCCCCCTAGGCTTGGCGGTTGAGGCATTCAAAAAACTTTCCATCGATGAGGTTATTCACATGATCCATCGTAAAGAGCCACGTCCATTGTTTGAAATCCTCACCAAAAATGGGGGATTTTATCATAGCGTGCAAGATGTGCAGGGGCTATGGCATATTTATATCTCGCGAAACAGTGGTATTGACTTGGAAACATTTCATGTTTAATGGACTCTCTCTTGAACAAGCACCTCCCATTTCAGTCGTCTTGCGATTTTTTATCACCTTACCTATTTTTGGGATAGTATTGGCACTTTTGATGATTGCGGCCCCCGATGAGCTATTAACATTAGGCCATTGGTACTCCTTGGGAGCTATCCATTTACTGTTTTTAGGGATTGTCTCTATGGGGATGATAGGGGCACTTTTTCAGATGCAAAGTGTTCTGGGCGGAGCCCCCATCCAAAATCCACACAGACACTCGCTGATTATTCATGCACTGTTAAGTGTTGGTATTACAGCGCTTGTTGGTGCATTTGTGTGGAACATACCAGTTTTATTTATGGTGGCATCTATTGCACTTGGAGGTGCTTTGATCTATTTTGCCACCATCATGCTCCCACTGTTATTTGGAACTCTTTCGCATGATACACTCAAAGGGATGCGATTTTCTCTTCTCTCCTTATTTCTTACCGCTACTCTTGGGGTTATTATGGCAGTATCGTACGGGAGTGGGGTGATAAGCGACCATCACATCACAGTGCGAACTGTGCACTATTCATTTGGACTGATGGGATGGGTAGCGGCACTTATTATCTATGTTGCGTTTCAAGTGGTTGAGATGTTTTATGTCACAACATCCTACAGTGATTGGTGTAAAACGAATGTCAAACGAATTATAGGCTCCATGTTAGCATTTAAAATCGTGGGGCTTGTAGGTAATCTCCCATTTGTGTGGGTGTTTGATACTGTTGTCGCCGTGTTATTAACAGGATTTGTTGTCACTACTCTCAAGCGGCTCAAGACACGCAAACGTCGTGTTGGTGATGTTAGTATTTGGTTTTGGTTTGCTGGACTTGGATTGTTGATGATAGCCATCATAACGTATGGAGCGTTTTTAGTACTGGGACTCTCTTCGCTAGTCAGCGTGGCGCTTATTGCCTTTGCTCTCTTTGCTTTAGCTATTTTATTAGGAATGATGGGAAAAATCGTCCCATTTTTAGTGTGGTTTCATCTCAATGCGGCAGGCTTTATGGAGACCCCAATTATGTCCACTATTATTAGCACTAAACGGCTCAAACTCACTTTTTGGTTTTTTATAACAACAGCATTATTAGCACTCATGGCTCCATGGTACCCATGGCTGTTACGAGGGGCTGGGATTGTAGCATTAGGTCTGTTTACAGTTATCGCAACTAATCTTATTATGGCAACACGACTCTACGCCCATGTCCTAAAAACGGGGACGAAATTTAGTTTTGATATCCCATAATTCTCTCTTTTTCGCAAGCGAATTCTTCATCGCTTAGTACGCCGGTATCGTGGAGCTTTTTAATCTTTTCCAAGTTATCGTATTTTTGGTTAGATACATGCGTAACATCTTGTACTTTAGTTGATTTTCCTAGTACGACATACAAAATAAAGCCCAAAAGAGGGATACAAAACACCAATAAAAACCAGATGATTTTGATAGCAATATCACTAAAGGTAGAACGTAAAATATCCACCAATGCCCAAATCCACGCCGCAAAAATCGCCAATCCTAATAATAATCCAAAAATCATCGTTGCACCAATCATAGTTTCCATATTACATCCTTTTTAGTTCATAATTATAGCTCAATGGGGCAAATGATGAGTAACTTACTACATCTAGCCAAAATTAGCGCTATAATACCTCAACAACAATATTTGATAAAATTATGATACGATGGGTGGGCTTTCCAAGATTATGCGATATATTTACATCCTTTTTTGTTTCATTTTTTTTATTGAAATCAGCACATATGCAGGGGAAGTCAAAGGAAAGAAGCTTGTTTTGGGTTCGTATGCAACATTTACAGAGGCCAAAAAGGTTCTTGCTAGTACGGGTGAAACGTTAACAAATCCACAGCTGGCACTTCTTAATCAGTATCATTCTTCTCTTTTAGCTCGTCCATCGGGGAAACTGTATATTCTTGTTATCGAGCCTCTTGCAGACGAAAAAGAGGCAAAAATAGTTCAAAAGTATTTCAGCAGCACTTTTCCTGATGCGTATATTAGTCCCTATTTTAGTCCTACCAAAGATGTAGTATTCTGGACAGCAGCAGAAGCGATTGAAAGTAACCACGATAAAATGCTTTCCAATTCGGCTACTCTGCTACCATTTCAAGCGCCAAGACAGCAAATTTCATTTTTGGAGACTAAAGGGTCACAACTGTTAATAGCGGCGATTGTTGTGAGTTTTTTTTTAATTGGTGTCCTCTTATTTTTGTTTATTGTTCGGGGTAAAAAGAAAAAAGAGCTCACCCTTATGTCTATGCATGGGGATTTTGACACGCATAAAGCACTTTCAATAAAAGAAGAAGAGAGGACCTTGTCTCTTTGGGATTATAATGTCGCATTACGTCGAACGGGTGGGAATAAACAGCTTTTAGAAGAGCGTATACAGACGTTTATTGCTAAAGGACCTGCTATCGTTGGTCGGCTAAAAGAGGTCATGTTAGATAAAGAATGGGACAATATTATTGCATATGCCTGCTCATTAAAAAGCATATCAGCAGATATAGCAGCAGCTTTGCGCATTGTAGGCAAAGATCTTGAGAGTGCCGCACGTGAACAAAACAGTGATGTGGTAGCTGCAAGTATTGCAGAGTGTGAGCGTATTTTAAACAATACGCTTTCATCACTTCAAAAGCATATTGCACGAGAAGAGATGGTAAAAATAATGACAGAATCTAGCTCAGAGACCGAAGATATTGATACTTTAGAGGCACTGCGTACCTCTCTAGAAAAAAGTATATTTGTGGATACTGAGAAAGTAAGTGTGTTTAAGCACTATGATCATGGAAATATTTCTGATGAAATCCAAGAACTAAAAAGAAGTGTAAGAAGATTGGATTATACCAAGGCGCTTAAATTGCTACAGCACATCGAAGGAATGCTACAATGAATCAAAAACCAGTTGTTCTTATCGTTGATGACGCAACGCTTAACCTTCAAGCATTGGCACATATCCTCAAAAACGACTATACGATTAAAATAGCGCATAGTGGTGAGAAGGCCATTGAATTAGCCAAACAGGATCCTTTTCCAGAAGTTATTTTACTAGATGTTGAGATGCCACACATGGATGGATATGCTGTTTGTGAATATCTGCAAAACACAAATGAAACATCTTCTATACCCGTTATTTTTGTTACAGGAAAAGATTCCAGAGAAGAAGAAGAGAGAGGACTCTCTTTGGGTGCTGTTGATTATATCACCAAGCCTTTACATCCTTCGATTATTAAAGCACGCCTTAGAACACATATTACACTAAAACATCAACATGATCTTTTAAAAACAGTTGCCATGCGTGATCAGCTCACAGGCCTTTATAATCGACATTATCTTACCGATATATTAATACGTAAAGTCACATATGCTATTCGTCACGAGGAGCCATTGTCTGCGATTTTAATTGATATTGATTATTTTAAGTCCATTAATGACACTTATGGCCATCTCGTCGGTGATGATGTTTTGAGAGAAATTGCAGGATTGATTGAGCGTAATGCACGATCTGAGGATGTTGCAGCACGTTTTGGTGGCGAAGAATTTATCTTGCTTCTTCATGGGTGTGATGGTGATAATGCAGTTAAAAAAGGAGAGTTTCTACGTCAGGAGATTGAAGGACATTATCCTGTTGGTATCGACGTAACGGCAAGCTTTGGAGTAGTACAGTTTGACGAAACGATGGAAACATGTACCCATTTTTTAGATTGTGCTGACCAAGCCCTCTATCAAGCCAAAAAAGAGGGGCGAAACAAAGTGATCGCCTATAAAAACCACTAGTGGTCCTCTTTAATCTCAAACCAATTAAAACGCCTGTATAATTCGCATTATCTACTGATGTTAGACACCAAAACGAACACGTCTGTTTTCTAAAGAAACATTTTTGTTTCACAAAAAGCGTTAAACTTGTTTTGGTGGCAGGGACAAAATCTCCCTTGCATCCCCCTAAAGCTACAAAAACAATAGTTTTTGAGAGTCTTAGAGGTGTGTATGATCGGTTATTACTTACTATAATTTTAGGAATACTGCAATGGATGCGATAGCGCTCAAATATAACGACCAAATTATCGATACACAAACAGCTGCGAGGCTTGGGGTCAGTGGAGAGCCAATTGAGCTTGACAACTCTGCAGATGCGCTTGAGGTATTACGTCACTCTTGTGCTCACTTGATGGCACAGGCAATCAAGTCTCTGTATACGGATGCCAAATTCTTTGTAGGACCTGTTGTCAAAGAGGGTTTTTATTATGACTTCAAAGTCAATGAGACTGTAGGGGAGGAAGATCTAAAAACCATCGAGAAAAAGATGTTGGAGATTGCAAAAGCAAAATCTCCAATAGAGCGTTATGAGATCACCAAAGACAAAGCGCGTCAGAAGTTTGCCAATGATCACCTAAAACAGGCTGTCATGGACAAAATCCCTGATGATGTAATTTCTATCTACAAGCAAGGTGAGTTTGAAGACCTATGCCGTGGACCTCACTTGCCTAATGTGGGACTCATCCGTTATTTTAAACTGACCAAGATTTCAGGCGCTTATTTAGGTGGAGATAGTAAAAATGAAGTCTTGACTCGTATCTATGGTATCGCATTTGCGGATAAAGAGTCGCTCAAAGCGTATTTGGAGCAAGTAGCAGAAGCAGAAAAGCGTGACCACCGCAAGATTGGTGCTGAGATGAAGCTCTTTACGTTTCGTGAAGAAGTAGGGGCGGGTTTCCCTATTTGGTTACCAGCGGGCGCTCGTATGCGTTCACGCCTAGAGCAACTGCTTTTCAAAGCACACCGCAAGCGTGGCTATGAGCCTGTTCGAGGACCTGAGATGTTACGCAGTGATTTATGGAAAGTGTCTGGACACTACCAAAATTACGGTGAAAATATGTATTTCACTAATATCGATGAGGTAGAATTTGGGGTCAAGCCAATGAACTGTGTAGGGCATATCAAAGTCTATGAGCACGATTTACGTTCATATCGTGATTTGCCTCTCAAATATTTTGAGTATGGGATAGTCCACCGCCATGAGATGACGGGAGCGCTTCACGGATTGTTCCGTGTTAGAGAGTTTACTCAAGACGATGCTCATATTTTTTGTACAGCGGATCAAATCGAAGAGCAAATCATCGAAGTCGTCGATTTTGTCGATAAAATCATGTCAACCTTTGAGTTTAACTACAAAATGATGATCTCCACCAAGCCTGAAAAAGCAGTCGGTGATGACGCTGTATGGGAAATCTCCACCAATGCCCTTAAAAATGCGATGGACAAAAACAATCTTGCTTACGAGATTGATGAGGGTGGTGGAGCGTTTTATGGTCCTAAAATCGACATCAAAATCACCGATGCTATCGGACGTGAATGGCAATGTGGAACGATACAGCTAGACTTTAACCTTCCGGCACGTTTTGAGCTGGAATATAATGGGGATGAGAACACCAAAATCCAGCCCGTTATGATTCACCGAGCCATTTTAGGTTCGTTTGAGCGATTTGTGGGTATATTGACGGAACATTATGCGGGTGAATTCCCGATGTTTATCGCTCCGACGCAAGTTGCTATCGTCCCAATCGCCGAGAGTCACAATGCGTATGCCAAAGAATTGGGAGCTAAACTTATTGATTTAGGTGCCGATTTTGAGATATTCGATAAAAATGATAGCCTCAACAAACGTATTCGTACGGCTGAAAAAGGCAAAGTCCCTATGATTATCGTTTTGGGGGATGAAGAGGTTAGTGGTAAGAGCGTGGCGGTGCGTGATAGACGTTCCCGTGAACAATATACTATGGGTGAGGAAGAGTTCCTCTCCCTCATCAAACAAAAAATAAATGAGGTGAATTTTTGATTAAGAAACAAGACCGTGTCCTAATGAATGAGGATATTCGTGTTCCTGAAGTACGTTGTGTGGTAGATGGTGGTGAGCCACTTGGAGTTGTTTCGATTAACGAAGCAATGGCTAAGGCAAATGAGTTGGGATTGGATTTGGTTCTGATCTCTCCGGATGCGAAACCACCGGTTGCCAAGATTATGGACTACGGCAAGTTTCATTATCAAGAAGAGAAAAAGAAAAAAGAAGCTCGCAAAAATCAAACCAAAGTCGAAGTCAAAGAGATCAAGCTTTCGGTTAAAATTGCAGAAAACGATGTGAGCTATAAAGTCAAGCATGCACGTGAGTTCCTAGAAGAGGGCAAGCATGTCCATTTCCGTGTGTTCTTGCGTGGACGTGAGATGGCGCATCCAGAAGCTGCTATCGTAGTGCTCAACCGCGTTTGGCCAATGGTTGAAGATATTGGTTTGATGTACAAAGCCCCTGCTATGGAAGGGCGCTATTGTAATATGATGGTTCACCCACTCAAAAAAGAGACTAAAAAGTAGGTGTCATTCCGTTTGTGGTGAGCTTGTCGAATCATGAACAAAACACACTTGCACAGGCTCATGGGAAACTGCACCTTGAAAATAGCAATGTAAATCAATCAATAAAAGCTTTTTTTATGGTATAATTCGCCCCTCGTTTAGAGAATTTTGCACGAAAGGATCAAGTCGATGCCAAAAATGAAATCGGTTAAAGGTGCTGTAAAGCGCTTCAAAGTAAAGAAAAACGGCACAATCAAACGTGGTACTGCATACCGTAGTCACATTTTGACTAAGCAAGATGCGGGTACTCGTTATGGACAAAAAACTCCAAAAGTTGTAGCT
>CAMBHX010000073.1 GCA_945867285.1 Sulfuricurvum sp. IAE1 | reverse complement strand
TGTATCCGCAAAAGCAACTCTTTGAGCTCATAGGGCTTACGTAAATAATCATCACCACCCGATTCGAAACCCTGCTCGACATCGTTCATTCCATTGCGTGAAGTGAGAAAAATAGCGGGAGTATGATTGCCTGATTCTCTACTGTTTTTGAGCAATGAAAATCCATCTCCATCCGGAATGTTGACATCCAGCAGTAGAAGGTCAAATTTTTGCTCATAGAGAGCATCTTCGCATGCCAAGGCATCATAGACGTTAGTTACGCTATAGCCGTTTTCTTCAAGATATTCTGTAACACTCTCGGAGAGATTGGGATCGTCTTCTAAAAAGAGGAGTTTGGCTTTTGTCATGGGAGAAGTGTACCCTAAAAAGCATAACCCAGTCGTAAAGCTACCTCATTATCACTGGCACTGTCACTAAGACCGTATCGATAATCCCCAAGGACAAACCAGTGCGTATCCAGCGGAATCATCACTCCGCACGAGAGTGTTTCGATGTTTTCAACCCCAACATAGATACTTTTGGTATTGGCGTACGAGACGTTGAGGGAGCCGTTTTTTGCACTCGCATAGCCCAAACCTGCATAAAAAGCATCCGTATCTTGATAGTCTACGAGGTTTGGAATATTATCGTCGTTAATCATCGTGTGGGTGTAGCCCCCAAAAAGATTGATGTTGTTGGTGGCAGAGTATCTCATAGACAGTGACCCAAGATAATCAGTAGCTTCGTTGTTATATCCTGTCTCGTAGGTGGGTAAAATCACCCCAGTACCCGCTTGAATTGTGAGTGATGTGAGGGGTTTTAGGGAATAATAGAGAGAAAGTTGGGTGTCGTTAGCTCCCTGAGCGTTGTAACTACTTCCAGTGGATTTGTAATACGAGGATTGAATCTGTCCCGAAAAGTTTCCATGATAAATATCCGCTTGAAGTGTTGCACTAGAGGTTTTGGTATCTTCGAGTGTATTAGGGTTGGAGCTGGCGTAATTGTACCCCATAATAATGTCGTAATGTGTTGGGGTATACAGCGATGTTGTCGTGCATCCGCTACTATCGGAGAGATCACTAAAGGGGGTATTGGGACATTTATCATTGATGTCATCAACGCCATCAAAATCAGCATCACCTGCGCTGACCACATACAACGAGCCTAACAGTAAAAAGAGTAATAGATTTTTCATGATTAGCGCCCTTTGGGCATAGATGCGCCGTTCATTTGTTGTAGTTGCGTATTGGTGTTCATCTGTTGCATTGGTGCTGATGCTGGACGATTATGCATCACGGAGTTTCCATTGTTCCCGCCATGATTCATACCACCTTGGAGCTTTTGCAACGCCTCGTTACGCTCGCTGTTGTTCATATTTGCCAGTTTGGTTTTGAGTTGATTCATAAGAGCTACTCGCTGGCTTGCAGGCGCATTCATAATTTGTTCAATCTGCGTATCCATAGAGCTATCCCCATGCACACTCCCAGCTACCAACAACGTCATAACAATAAGGGGTGAAAGTTTCATAATCTATCCTTTGTAAAACAAGTGTGCTATAGTAGCCAAGAAGTATTAGTGAAGTGTTAGTGTTGTGAAATCAAGGACAAAATGAGTTCCATTTCCTACAGTGCTTGTCACGTGAATGGGCATTTTGAGCTCATCGCACAGTTTTTTGACAATGTGTAAACCTATCCCCAATCCTCGCTCATGCTCTTTGTAAAAACGGTCAAATATTTTCTCAGGGTATTGGATACCTTTGCCATTATCATCAATATGAAGCGTTTTGGTCTGCGAATTGATTGTAATCCACACGCAGCCATTATCTTGGTTATATTTGCACGCATTACTCAAAAGATTATCCACGATTCGGACAATGGCATCAGGATTCGCATCAATAAACATGTGGGTGTCGTCGAGTTTAAGAGAGATAGAGGGATAGAGTTTTTGAATAGTCACCATCCGCTCTTCCAGTAAAGCATGTAAATCGAGTGTTTCTTTTTGAAGAGGATGCTCTTCGAGATAGCTTCGTAAATTGTTCCCCAGTGAAATCATGGTTTCGATGCTTCGTTCGATTCGCTGGATTTTTTTGGTCTCACTTGGGGCACTATTTAAGAGGCTGACGTTGAGCCGTAAACTAGCAAGCGGAGTATTAAAATCATGGAGAATGTCACGGCTGAATTCTTCGGTCAAACGTAATGCTTTTCGTAAGGGGTGGAGGGTATAAAAGGAGAAAAGGGCGGAGATAATCCCTAAAATCAGCAGGGTGATTAAAAAAGCTTGAAAGCTTGTGTTGCGTGTTTGATGTAAGAGAGCGTCAAACAAATTTTGAGCCAAATGAAGCTTGAGGGCATACTTACCGCTTGGTATAGAAAATAAGGCGTAATATCCTGTAGTATCTTGGGTCAACTCATAGAGGGTTGCGGTGTGCAACGGGACAAAATCAAAAGTGAATTGGGTACATTTGAGATTGAAACTGCATACTTTCATCTCATTGAACACTTTTTCTTCGAGGGCATGACGCTTTTGGGTGTATTCAAACCAAAAAACCAAGCTGCTCAAAAGAGACAGAGAGACGAAAAAAATTAAAAAGCTTTTGATAAAGGATTCTATTTCAGCGTGCTTCAAGACGGTATCCTATTGCTCTAACATTTTGAATATCCCATCCTGTGGTATTTTTGAGTTTGTTGATAGCGACACGAAGTGCACTCTCGCTGGGATGCTCCATACAATCAAACAAAGACTCTTTGGTGAGGGTTCGTCCAATATTGGTGATAAAAAAACGCAATAGCGGGAGTTGAACATCACCCAGCGTTAGTAGACGATTCTCTTTGGTGACTTCATTGTTGTGAGGGTTAAAAGCAATGACTCCATGGTGGAGCATTTGGGGAGAGGAGGTAAATTTGGCATCGATGCGAATCAAGAGTTCCTCGGGAAAAAACGGTTTTTTGAGATAATCATCCGCCCCCAAAGAAAATCCCTTGGTAATTGATGCAATATCACTCAATGCGCTGATAAAAATAACACGAGTAGTGTCTCCCGCTTCCCGTAGTTCTTCGAGCAGTTTGAGACCATTAATTTTGGGGACATTAATGTCCAAAAGATACAAATCATACGCCATGTCAAATGTTGCATCCGCCGCTTTTTCACCATCTTTGACCCAATGGACATCATAATGAGCCTGTTGGAGCATCTCTTCGAGGGTTTCACCAAGGAGGATGTCATCTTCAAGTAATAAAATTTTCAAAAACCTCTCCTCTAAAGACCTCATAATAGGCATTTTTAAAACATTTTACCGTTAAATGCTCAAAAAATGACTAAAAAGCGAGAGGAATTCCCTCTCGATACGATTTAGCGTGAACCACCGCCACCCATACGTGTTTGGGTTTGCATTTGCATTTGCATCTGTGGTTGAGCCTGCATGGTTTGTGTTTGTGTTCGCATTTGTGTCCGTGTTTGTGTTTTTGAACCTGTGCCGTCTTGTGCGCCTAGTTTACTTTGTTTCATGGTTGCTTGAAAGACAGAACGTTCTTCTGTGGTCATCGCTTGAACGCGTGTTTGCATTTCAGTTTGAAAAGAAGCACGATCTTCTACTGGTACACTTCCACGCAATGCCTGCATTTCTGCTGTAGTCATAGTGCTGTAATCAGCGGCAAACCCATTGAGGGCAACTAGGCTCAAAAGAGCGATAAGATTAGGTGTTTTCATGATATTTCCTTTGTGTTAAGCGTATGTGCTTAGAGTGGTTTGAGCAACGGTTGTGCTGGCATTTTGAGTATTTTGAAACGATGCTAACATTTCCATCAACGATTGTGCTAGAGCATCCGAAGATAGATTTTGACTGTCAAGTTGTTTCATTTGATTTTTCATGGTTTTTCGATCCGTTTCGGACAGAGAAGCCATTTGCTCACGGATGGCGGTGCGGTCTTCGGGTGACATGGATTGCATCATCTCTTTCATCCCACCACCTGAGCCGTCCATTTTTAGCATGCAGGTTTGTTGCATTTCGCCTGTGGCATTAACTTGCATAATTATTTCCCTCCACGGCGTTGCATACCGCCACCAGAACCGCCACCTTGACGCATTTGTGAACCGCTTCCATCTTGTGAGCCTAATTTGCTTTGCTTCATGCTCGTGCGCTCTTCTTGAGTCATAGACTGTGATCGTATTTGCATTTCAGATTGAAAAGCACTTCGATCCGCTTCTGGGACGCTTCCACGCATCTCTTGCATTTGGGTGTTGGTCATGGTACTGTAGTCAGCAGCAAAGGCAGTGAGGCTCAAAAGAGCAACTAAAGCGAGTGTTTTCATGGTGTTTCCTTGTGTTTGGATAGCGGTAGTATCACACACAAGCGTTAGTGTAGTATTAGTGGAAGCTAGGAAATGACTAATCCGACAATGACAAATAACGTCAGAGAGATACCCGCCGAAATCAGAGCATAGGGTAGCTGAGTCTTGGTGTGCTCTTGAACTGAGCAGCCCGATGCCATAGAGGAGATGATGGTGGTGTCAGAAATAGGAGAACAGTGGTCACCAAAAACGCCTCCTGATATGACAGCACCCATAGCCAGTGCTACAGGAGCATCCAATCCAATAGCTAAAGGAACAGCGATAGGAAGCATAATGCTAAATGTTCCCCAGCTCGTACCTGTGGCAAAAGCAATAATAGCGGCTAGAATAAATATGGCTGCGGCGAGATATTGTGGTGGGAGATAATCCCCGATAAAACTTGCTAGAAACTGCCCCACTTGCATATCACTGCTCACTCCGCCAATCGCAAATGCTAACAAGAGGATAAGGGCGATAGGAGCCATGCTTTTTGCCCCTTCATAGGCAGAAAAAAGAAAATCTTGGGTACTCATAGCATTCTTGAGTCGATAGTAGACAAACATGAGTCCCAGCGTGACTAATAAAGCATAAAAGATAGAGGTGGAGCCAGAGCCTTTGAGCAGACTTCCGTTTCCAGTAATCAGCATAAATAGGAGCACTCCGCCAATCATCCATACCATGGGCCAGACAAACAGTCCAACATCACCAGTTGCATCGTCACATTCCAGTGACGAGGTGGATACCATAGCATGTTTCATGGGTCCTATATCGATGTTGTACCAAACGGCGAGAAACGTGACAATGAGGGCGATATAAGCATAAAAGTTATACGCAATCGCACTAATGAGCCATTGAGCCTCTTCACCTACTATGAGACCTGCTGCGATTTGTCCTCCGATGAGTCCCAATAGCAATGCCCCCCAGCCGTTGATGGTAATGATAGAGCACACGGGAGCGGAAGTGGAGTCACAGACGAAGGCTAGTTTGGCACGACTGATACCGTATTTGTCACAAAAAGGTCGCCCGATGGCACCTGCAACGAGAGAAGTGATAGAGGATTCGATAAAGATAATAAGACCTGCTATGAAGCTTGGCATAAGAGCCGCTCGTTTAGAATTTATCAGTGAGCGCTTGGTGCTTAGTTCATGTACCAGTCCTCCAACCCCACCACTACGTTCAATGAGATTCATAACGCTGCCGACCATAATCGCAAAGGCTAATGTTTTGAGTACCCACACTTCATTGAGTAATCCCAAAAAACGCTCAAGTGTGATAAGTATAGTTTTGAGTAACGAGAAGTCGGAAATGATAAATTCGCCAACAAGAATGGCGGCAATAAGTGCTATAAAGACTGAACGACTAAAGAGAGCGAGAATAATAGCTATAAAAGGGGGAAGTAATCCAAGTAGTCCGTATTCGATTGAGAATCCTTATAGTACAATCTGTAGTCGCATTAGTCCTGCACGACCAAATTGTTCTTCATAATATTCACTGCGTTTTTCGTCAATGACGCTAAAACCTAATTTTTTATAAATCATTTCAGCTTCAGCAGAACCAATTTCGACCATGGTTTGGGCTTTTCGGTACCCTTTAAGACGTGCGGTGAGTATACTTTTACCAACCATTTCTTTGAGGACTTCAAAGCTCTTGAATTCATTTTGAACCGTCATGAAATCACATACCCATGTTTTGTTGTCGATCTCGGGTTCACAGAGTAAATAACCTGCAATACGTTCGTGATAGGTTTCGTCAATCCCTAATTCTTCGAGTGCCTGAGCAAAAACGTCGTGAGTCGCAATGCGAGGCTCATAGCCACAGATTGTCCCTGCATAGGCACTTCCTACGGTAGCAATCATAAAATTGGAAAAATGGCAGTAACTCTTAGCACTAGTAAGAGTCAATTTATTTAAAAACTCTAATAGTTTTTTTTCATCATTAGTATTAAAAATATAATCAAATATTCCCACTTTTTTTCCAGCACGTGAACTTTCGAGTAACGCAAGAGCGATAAATGAGGCATCAGCTTCAACAGATTTTCGAATAGTTACACTCATGGTTGGTGACCTTTGTTCTTGATGATTAGTGTATGCTATACTACCTAACTTTAAAATGTCCTAAGTTGTGAGAGAAAATATGATTAAATTTTTAACTTTTTTGGTCTTTTTGACAAGTATTGCAGTAGGAGATGGGTTTGACCAGCTTGTCTTAGTAATGTCAAATGAGATGAATGCAACCACTGCCAAATTGCAACGGTATGAAAAAAAAGTTCAGTGGGAACAAGTAGGAGAGAATATTAGTGTGACATTGGGGCGAAGTGGATTAGGATATTCTACGACGTCTATGCCTCAAAAGAACGAGGGGGATGGTCGTAGCCCGATTGGATTATTTGATATAGGCTCAATATTTGGCTATTCGTCGCAGAGTAATTCGTCAATGCCGTATTATCATGCAGATGAAAAGTTGATATGTGTGGATGATGCGGGTGATCGGTTTTATAATAAAATGGCTCTTTTGGATTCCAGCAATCCTCCTAAAAGTTTTGAAGTGATGCGCCGAACTGATGGGGTCTATGCGTATGGTGCGGTGATTGACTATAACAGAGCTGGTGTTGCCAATCGAGGTTCATGTATCTTTTTTCATCTTAATAGTGTAGGGAAAAAACCAACATCTGGGTGTACGGCGATGGATGAAAAACCACTGTTAGAGATGTTGCAATGGCTTGACTCCTCCAAGGGTCCAAAAGTGCTACAGATACCAAAGAGTGAATGTTTCAACTATCAAAAAGAGTTTGCAGGGATTGAGTGCCCTTAATGAACCTCTTCAATCACGACTCCATCATCAACCCGTAAAATCCGGTCAAACAGTGGCAACATTCGTTCATCGTGCGTAACTACGATAATGGCTACTTCTTGTTCATGGGCGAGTTTACGCAAGAGTTGCATGACGGATAAGGCTCGTTCACCATCGAGTGCCGCTGTAGGTTCGTCGGCAAGGATGATCTGGGGATTATTGGCAAGAGAGCGTGCAATTGCGACCCGTTGGCTTTGTCCCCCTGAGAGTTGTGAGGGAAATTTATCGAGTTTATCACCTACACCTAGATAGTCTAATAATTGGGATGCTTTAGTGTTGGCATTTGCATCACTGACACCGTTGAGCAGTGGAACCAGAGTGACGTTTTCACGTACATTGAGAAAGGGGATGAGGTTGTGGGATTGAAAAATAAACCCAATCCTCTCGCGCCGAAGTTTTCGAGTATCGTTGATAAGCCATTTCTCATTATAAACCATTGTTTCATTGAGAGATAATTGCCCACTGGAGGGTTGTGTAATACACCCAATCATCGTAATTAGAGTCGTTTTACCTGAACCACTTGCCCCCAAAAGAGCAACGGTTTCTCCGGAAAATATCTTGAAACTAGCTTCTTTGATGGCGGTCACGGCACTCTCACCACTTCCGTAGGTTTTGGTAATATTATGCAGTTTAATGACGCAATGTTTCATTCAGCCTCCTATGGCACT
>CAMBHX010000072.1 GCA_945867285.1 Sulfuricurvum sp. IAE1 | reverse complement strand
TTAATTTACTGTTGACACATGAAATACAAGAAGCCTATCGGGGCGAAAGTACATTTTCACTGCTTTTTATTGATCTGGATCATTTCAAGCAGGTTAACGACCATTATGGTCACCAAAAAGGGGATCAAATCTTGATTGATTTGACAACTATTGTCCGTTATACTTTACGCAATAGTGATATATTTGGACGATGGGGTGGAGAAGAATTTCTTATTATTTTACCCGGTACAGATGCTGAATCTGCTTATCTTATTGCTGAAAAATTGCGTCATTGTATCCAATCACATGATTTTACCTTGGATGATTCACTCACAATAAGTATCGGAATTTCTGAATACGATCCGATTAAAAGTATTGATGAGATGATTGCTGCAGCGGATGAAGCAATGTATCAAGCCAAAGAACAGGGTAGAAATAAGACCGTCATATATGACAAAAAGGGAGAAAAGAATGTTTGCAACCCATAATTTAACAGTCTTGTATATGGAAAAAGATTCAGAGATCCGTGCACGTGGTACACAGTTGATGCAAAACAATGGATTACGTGTTTTTCATACTGATAATACCGCACAAGGGTGTGATTTATTTCGGATGCATGAAATTGACATTGCTTTGATTGATTTGGAATTACCCGATCAAAGTGGGCTCAACTTTATTCGCTGTCTCAGAGAAAAAGAAGTTTTTACACCTGTTATAATCACTACGGATCATGCGGACAAAGAAACACTTCTAGCAGCGATTAACCTCGATATCACTCGATATCTTATAAAGCCTTGCAAAAAAGAGGATTTAACGGAAGCTCTTCAATCAGCGATTAAAAAAGTGGTGAACTGCCATCCCCTAACTTTTACCCATTTGCATAATGGATTTACCTATGATCCCATCAATAAAACAGTCAATACTATGGATGGAACATACGTCCAATTATCAAAAAAAGAGTATCTACTCATCGAGCTGCTTCTCAGAAATAGACATCAAATTGTCAGTTACGATGCTATAGAAATGCTCGTATGGCAAGAATCTATGATGAGTATGGATGCTCTTCGTACACTGGTTCGAGGAATTCGTAAAAAAACATATAATGATGTTGTATCCAATCATAACGGAATCGGATATAAAATTAATGCCTAACTCTTATATGATTTCAAATCTCATTAAAATCTCATTTTTTATATCCACTTTATTCATAAAATATTAAAACTAAAATATTTAATTTTAATTTTAATATTTTTTTTATAAATCTTATAAAAACCTCATTTTGCATTGTTAGAATAACTGTGTGACAAATGGAGATGTTGACCTCATAGGGATCATTTCAAGGAGGTGGCAGAGGTGAGAAATAAAAAAATAGGGTTGTGGACTATTGGTTGGGTTGTATGGATGAGTTTCTCCTATGATGCGCAAGCATTGCCAATGTTTGCAAAACAAACGGGTATGGATTGTACAGCGTGTCATATGCAGCATATACCAAAACTCAATAGCATCGGTCGAAAATTTGCAGCTTCTGGAATGACCCAAAGTATAAAAACTGCTGATGCTAATAGCAGTGGAGTGGATATTAATCCCACTATTATGGTGAAAACGATGTATGAACAGACGTGGGATTTTCCATCTTCATCGGGTACTATCAAAAGTACATCTACCGATTCTGGAGATTGGTCTGTTCCTAAGACAGCAACATTGTTATTAGGTGGACGAGTAAGGGAGAATGTCGGTGCAATTATCAATGCCAGCTATAAGGATGTTGAAGATAATAGTATTGGCGGAAAGGTCGTATATTCAAATGAGATTCAAGATGGGTATTATGGTACGGCTCTTTACACGACGGATAATTTTGGCCCTTTCTCGGGTATGGAGAATTATAATTCTAGTCTCTACAAGCCTCTAAAAACATTTGACATAAGAAAATTGGCCAATGCTTTTCAAGCAACAGGTGTTGGCAGTGGTTCAGCCACTGGAATACAGTTGTATTTCGATTCTGATAGGCTGATCAATAACAACGACCATATTTTTGCAAGTATTGGAGCGTATGCGCCAGCACAAGATAATCTCAATATGAACATTGCAAGTAATTTTATTCCTATTGCAAGGCTGGCATATGAATACCGTATTGGAGATTTCAACTTTATCCTTGGTGGGTTTGCAATCAATGGAGGTGAGACTGTCTCTTCATCAGAACCGTTGCATATCGAACAAAAAACGTATGGGATGGATTTTCAAATAGAAGGTGCCATTGCTGATAAGGAAGTCTCACTCATAGTGAGTAATGTTTTCAAAAATCAGATTACCTATACTGGGCAAGGATCAAACCTACTGGATCCAAAGGAGTTTAACAATGTTGACAATCAAGCCTTCTCGGTAGAAGGTGAGGTCAACTTAACACCTCAGCTTGGCCTCAAAGCAGGATTCATGACTATGAACGATCGTTATGGATATCCAAATTCTATTCATAAGCCAAGTGACCTAAGTAGTGATTACTCTGATAATCATGTCAATGTCAAAGACATCGATAATGCGACAACGGTAGGATTCGACTACTCGTTCAAGGTCTATTTTCCTATGAAGCTGGCTGTTGAATATGCATGGGTGGACCCGTACTTAACACGCATGAGTGGCTACGAAGACTTTATGTTAACGTTAAATATTCTCTACTAAAAAAGGAAATACAATGAAATATACTACTAATAAACAAGTTGTAGGGTTGAGTGTTGCTGCTGCTTTGCTCATAGGAACTAGTGCGTATGCTGGTAAGATTGTCTCGAATGCTACGTATGATGATAACAATACTAGCAGTGCCAGTGCCATTATCGTACCTAATACGCAGTTTGGATTTGGTGGATGGAGTCTTGATAATGTTACAGTAAAAATTGTTAATCTTACAGATTATGCAACGGCTGTTTTGGGATCACTTTTTGATAAAGCGACAGGTGTCTATGCTCCTACTATGACAAGTGGAATGTCATTTGAATCAGAGATTTCAACAGGTGGAGAAGTGCGTGGTTTATTACACGGCAAAGATTGGCCTGTGGGTGAGCCAGCCGGAATCAAAGTTATTAATGGGGATTTGAAGGCTGTACAAAATGGTGATCCTGCCAACTGTATCATTACGACGGGTTACCTCGATTTGCATTACCTTGACCAGCCTGTTCTTACTGATCGCTGGCCGACTATTTGCTCCAGTGGTTTTCAAACACACAAGCGTTTTAAAATAAATATGCTTCCAACTTCTGTTGATGTAGTTGATGCTGAGGGATATGGGAAGCCTATTGAGCTTGTCTTTAATCTTGACGCAAATGATACTTCTACGCAAGTTTATCAAGTCTTGCAAAAGATCAACAACTATACAGGCAAAATTCTTGATGGCTATAAACTAGAAGTACTTGATGGAAACGGGGCAAAAAATGCCAATTTAACCCTTTCTCTCGATAAGGACCTTCCAGATTTAGCTAATTTTTCTCATGGATTATGGGGAGCTATTGACAATCACTTTACAGAACGGGGATTTTTTGATGATGTAGGTGTCTATTATCCGGTTTCTTTGTCTGCTGATGAACAAACAATTTCATGGCGTGGTTCTATTATTGGCGGTAACTATATGCAGGTATTTCGCAGTAATTGGCTTCATTCGGCGGTTGCGCCTCAAGGTATTTTTTTTGATGATGACAATAACTCAGCTACCGATGCAAAACTACAAGCATTTTGGGGAGTCCCTCCGACATTGTCGGATACAACACCAAAAGGTTGGTACAAAGGAGAAGTTGACAATTGGGCACCTTTGACACCTGAGGAATTTGGAGGATGGAATGTTGGAGGTGCAGATTCACAGTATACTATAGATACCATCGAAGACGTATTGAACCTTGGGATAACTTATTCAGTTCACATTGGTGATAATACTCAAATTCCGACAGGAAAGTTAATTATCCGTATTACACCTCATGTAGATGGAACAGCTACAGCGATGACTGCTCCCATAGTTGTTAGTAGTGATGATAGCGGTAGTGGATTTGATGCATTTGACAATGTCAGTCTTATCGCAATGATTGCAGGCTTCCTCGGAATAGGTGCATTCATTGCTCGTCGTAAACTAACTAAGCAGAAGAGTTAACAATGTATGTGAAGCGTGGCGTTTTAAGTCCGATGGGATGGTTTACGCTGCGATACATTTTTTGGGCTCCATTTTTGTTTATATTCTTCTATTTTGATACCTTTTCCCCTTTTGTAGTGATCAATCAACTCCAAACTGATTTGGATGTTTTTCTGGTGAAGCTATGGATATCTTGTTATACGATTCCACTCACCATGATAGGACCTGATCTTTTTTTTGATCACGGGCTTCATTTGACAATTGTTCATGAGTGTAATGGCATGGCAGCTTTTTTTCTTTTCTTTGCGGCTGTACTCTCTTATCCTACGCCGGGTAGCCCAAAAATTGTGTATATCATCGTTGGATATTTTCTTATACTTTTTGCCAATACGGTTCGATTGGTGGGAATAACGTATTATGTGATCGATCATCCAGAGGATTTTGCTTTACTCCATGAGGTAATAGGGCGCTATGCAATTGCTACCATACCTCTGATTCTCTTTTATTTTTTCAGTAAACATTCTCCACATCGTCGTCGAACAGATCAACTGGTAATACAGTGAGTCACACATGAAACGTCGCGGCGCTGTTTTACTGATGACACTTTTTTTAATTACTGTTATGTCAGGAGCAATTGCAATGCTAATGGGAGAAAGTGACCATATGCTTCATGTGTCCAAACGCAGTCAGGATGATGCTCAAATGTCTAAAATTTTAAGCGATCTCCAACGACTTCTTCCTCAAGTTTTATCAAGAATCAATTCCGTAAATGAACTCGAATATGCTCTTATATTACCGTTTTCCAGCCGTTCATCTGACGAGCGGTTTTCACTAGAGGCTTCGCTGCATTCTCCCTATCGTCTTTTTAATATCAATACGATATATGATCCATCTGGCAAAGCAAAAGAGCCCTATATTACGTTTGTTTCTAGGATATTTAAACACTACCCAATCGCTTCACCGGATATGTTTATCAACATACTTTTCGATACGATTGACACGGATTTAGAGCAACGTCAAGAGGGTAGTGAAATAGTGGTGTATTTTCCAGATTTTCATAACGGGTCTATCGAAAATTTCGCTCAGTTTGAGCAAGTGATTGCCCGATATCTCACACTGACAAAAGATTCACAGATTCTTAAAATCCCGTGGAAACAGTTGATTGGCTTTGAAGGAGAGAAAATCGACATCAACTATGTTTCACCCGAAGTTTTGTCCTTGATCGCGCCAGAATTGGATTCTCAGACCGTTCACCGTATCACTGATTTGCGCACACAACCTTTTGAAAGCAAGGAGCAACTCTTGTCGATCGTACCAGAACTCTCAAGTGTCTATGATGCATGGTTTTTTCTCTATACCTCTGGCAGTGCATATTCGCTCATTGGAGAAGTAGCAATGAAAACCGATGAAGAATCCAATGCCTTTAGATTTCATATTGATACTTTGAAGCGTACACTTAATCGCTTGGAGATTATTCAATGAATCCGTTGTTACTATTTGTTCGTCGTTTGATCAATCGATTTCAATGTTTTGGTAAGCGGCGATATGGTTATCTGGATCGATACTTTTGTCATATTACCGAGGGAAAAGAGCCGCTTTTTCTGATTCTATCACCTGATTTTTATGAGATCAAAATAGCGTCTATCCCTGTGGGTACATCCGATGAAGCACTCCGTTATGCACCGTCGTATTTTGAGACCACGGACAGACAAATTCATTATGGTGCATATCGTCTGGAGGAGGGGAGATATCTCTTGAGTGTATGTCAACTCGAACGTGTTCGGAGTCATTTAGAGACTTTAAATATTGAGCCTTCATCGATTGGACGCTTTGTTTTTGCACAAGAAGCGTTTAGAGTTGATTTACTGCCAATAGCTTTGGAAGATGGTTCGGTATTAGCACTGAGTGATGGAATTGTAGTGAAACTTCCATCACATTATGTGAGTGAACCTATCAAAAGTGATCTCAAGCACTCACTTAAAAATCTATTACCCTGTTTACCCAGTTTTACAGCAGATATGCACAAGGGTGGTGTTCCGACAAAAACGACGCTTATGATGACTTCTATACTCTCGTTGGTGATTGTGTTGAATTTTTTAATACAAGGGCTATTTTCCTACCGTGCAGGAGACAAAATCACCCAACAGCAAGAGGAGATGAAGATGACTAACCATCTTCCTGCCACACAAATGGAGCTTGATACACTCGCCAAAACATGGGAAAATAAAGAAAATGAACAGATAAAATTGCGTAAAATCATTGCAGCGTTTGGAACTCTATCACTGGAATCCAACACAACCGTACCGTATCAAACTCCAAGTGTCTCAACAACTTCATCTTCCAATACCATCGTTTTAGTACCGGGTTCTGATCCATCACAGCGCAATCTTCTGTTAGTTCCAGGGGGTGATTCCAACAGCACCATCGTTGCCAATGGCAGTGAATACCTAGCCTCATTGACCTATCAAAATGGATTGATTGCCTTTGAAATCCTCACACCCTCAGAAGATCGAGCGCAAAATATACGTAATATGGCCTCCAAAGTTCTCAAGACGAACGCTATTACTGTTAAAAACAATTTGGTGGAAGGGAGCATTCAATGAAAAATCCTTTTGAGACTTCAACACTTGTTATTGGGTGTTCTTTGGTTGCGATTCTCATTGCAGCGGGATGGTCGTTACATGAAAAATCCGTTTTAAACGAAGTAGCACTGCAACGAGATCTAAGCGTCCAAGCTTTTGAGCAGTTATCCTCATTAAAATCACGATGGGGAAATTCTCCTGATATTAAACGAAAAACAGATTTTTTATTGGCTCATCCTTCCCTTATTCGACAGGAGCGTAGAGAAAAAAGCCTTTTTCTCGAGTTCGATAATCTCTCCTCCAATGAGTTTGATAAAATTGTTTCTACTCTCATGAATACACCTTTTATCATTACAAAGTTTGAGTTGACACGAAGGATGAATGTGGGAACTATTCGTGTGGAGATTGAACAATGAAAAAGATTCTCTCGTTTAGTGCTTTGTTGCTAGTAGGGTTTATCCTTTTTTTACCTAAAAGTAATCTCTATTATTCTGCAGAAAATGCACTTGCATCAGCTCATATATATCTCAACAATGAAGAAATCAACGAGCGTTTGTTTTATCTCGATATTCGAGAGGCAACATTACTATTAGATTCAATGGCTATAGGGTCCATCGAGCAAATCAAATGTATTCCTCTGATGCTTTTTAATCGTGTAACGGTCAGTGGGATAGAATTTAGCGGGGAGTTTGCATCACTTTTCCCGAAGGGGATTGATTATCTGAATTTTACCTATACACTGATACATCCTCTAACCGTAACGATAAAGGGTGAAGGTGGCTTTGGACCTGTGAAAGGGGAGATTGACATGGGTGAACGAAAACTCATTCTTATTTTTAACCCTTCACCGATTTTACGTACTTATCCGTTGTTATTGTCCAAGCTCCACACATCAAACGAAGGGTTGGTCTATGAAACTTCTTTTTAATGACCATACTTTGCGTTCAATCAACCGTATTGCACTTCCTATCCTAGTGGCAATGAGTTTATCGACAGCTGTTTTGCCATTTTTACACAGCACGTCACAGCAGCATCCTGAGATTGACACTTTACCTTTTTATGATCTGTACCATTTGGGATCACTGTTTGGTCTTCACATCGATGGAAAGGGTGGGGCTATTAAAAAAATAATACGTGATGTTTTCACCCCAGTGTCACATCGCCTCAATGCAGTTTATAATGATGGATCAGATGCTTTTATTGCCATTAACGACGGAAAAACCACTACTTTTGTGGATCATGGATCTTTGTATAAAAACCTTTATCGAGTTGTTGGTATCTCATCAAACAGT
>CAMBHX010000071.1 GCA_945867285.1 Sulfuricurvum sp. IAE1 | reverse complement strand
GAGGTGTGTGAGGGTTTATCAACAGCTTCACTTTGGTGCATTTGAATAAAGAGGTCAATACGGTCTAAGAAAGGATCAGAGAGGCGGGAACGATAGCGACTTATTTCCAAGTCAGAGCACCGGCACGGGGTGACTTTACTCATGAGATTGCCACACGGACATGGGTTCATAGCACCTACAAAGAGAAAATTGGCATCATAGGTGACTTTGGAGTTTACTCGTGAGATTCGAATATGTTTGTCTTCGAGCGGTTCGCGAAGTGCCTCTAAGACGCTTTTAGGAAAATGGGGAAGTTCATCAAAAAACAACATTCCTCCATGCGCTAATCCCACTTCACCAATTTGTGCTTTATGTGCCCCTCCTCCAAAGATGCTTGATTGTGTTGAGGTGTGATGAGGAGAGCGAAAAGGCCGTGTTGGTGTAAAGGTTGGATCTTTTCCATCAAGAATTTCAAGCTTAGCGCATTCGAGCATTTCGTGGTTGTGTAAAGGCGGAAGAATGTGTTGTAGACGTTTGGCAATCATCGATTTTCCACTGCCAGGGGAGCCTTCTAGTAGCAAATTATGCATTCCAGCTGCGCAAATGAGAGCCGCACGTTTGGCATGTTCTTGTCCTTTGATGTCTACAAAATCAAGAGGGTAGTGTTGATGATAGAAATAGCTTTCATCATTATGCATGAGTGTATCAAAGGTAAAACTGCTGGTTTGTGCATGAGAAACTTGTGCGGTGCTTTGTAAAATTTCAAGAGTTTGATCCAGAGAGTGTGTCCCATAAAAAGCAATATTAGGGATACGAGAGAGCTTTTCTAGTGCACAAGCTGGGACAATAGCTTTGGTAATGGTGCTTTGGTTGGCTAGAGAGAGGATTATAGGATATAGCAGAGTGTTTTGTGTGACGCTTCCATCCAGACCTAATTCCCCAAATACGTACCACTGAGTCAAATCACATTTTGACTCCCCAAGTGCAATAAGCGTTGCAATGGCGAGATCAAAATGTGATCCCTCTTTTTTGATGTCACTGGGAGCTAAATTAATCGTGAGACGTTTAGGCGGGAAAACAAATGTATTGCTTAAGAGTGCGGATTTGACCCGCTCTTTAGACTCAGCAATAGCGGTATTGGCCATTCCGACAATAGTAAAGGCTGGTAGTCCCTTGGTGGCAGTGAATTGTACTTCAACGCTCTTAGCATCAATACCCTCGAAGGTTGCACATAGTAGATGTTTCATGATTTTCCACCTAAAATAAAGTGGTCAAATAATAACAAGAAACATTTTATTTAGATAAAAATATGTCAAATTGCAATATTATTGCCGTTATTTTTTCTCTTTTAGAGCTCGTTTAAATTCTTTTTCAAACTTTTTTCGTCGATTATAGGTGAGTTTCTCGATAAAAAGCTTTCCGTCTAAATGATCAATTTCGTGCTGAATGGCAATAGCTAGCAATCCATCTGCTTCAAGTGAACAATTTTCTCCATGACGATTTTGATAGGTTAGTGTTAGGGTTTCAAAGCGTTCAATATCTTCATAAAAACCGGGAACACTAAGACATCCTTCTTGATAGATTGTTGTTCCTTTGGTATTAGTAATAATGGGGTTGAGTATTTCGAGAAGATTGTCTCTTGTTTGTTCTCCTTCATTATCAGGAATGCACAAGATGAGGAGGCGTAATGGTAGTGCCACTTGTATGGCAGCTAGACCTATCCCGTTGCTTTGAATCATGGTCTCAAACATGTCATCCAAAATACAATGGAGCTGTTCATTAAAGACTGTTACCTCTTTGGAGATTGATTTGAGTAATTTATTGGGGTAAGTGATGATGGGTAATTGCATACGAATAAAACCTAATCGTTACAAATCATGTAATGATTTTTATGTTCAGAGTTGGCAGCTTCCATAGCATCTAGTGTACAGGTTAAGATATGTTCAACTGATTTTTGAGGATTGATTTCACTCAAACCGATGGCTATGCGCAGTGTTACCTCTTGTTCACCAAGGAAAAAATTGGTCGATGCAACAAGATCAAAAAGTCGTTGGGCAGCACGCTTAGCATTTACAATATCTGTATGTTTAAGAAGCATAGCAAACATACCATCACCATAGTGCGCTACAGTATCGCTGCGTCTGGAGGTTTTTAACAAGAGACGTGCGACAGTTCGAACCATAAGTTGTTTCGCTTTTTCACTATTAATGATTGAAAGCGTTGTGTCACTAAGGCGGACAAAAACAAGAGAGCTTTTGTGGTGAAACTCCATTACCAATTGTACCTCTTGGGTGAGTTTTGAGATGAGATAGCGTTTGTTGTAAACACCGTATTGGTCATCAAAAATTGTCTCATTTTCCACTTGACGTACGATTGTGGCTGTTTCATCATAGAGTTCTTTCATGTGAGAGACTTGTTTTTTCAAAATCCCCCCGAGTTTTCCGACGTCTGTGCTGAGGGAAACTAGAATATCATTGACTGCTGCCATTGATGGAGTGTTTTTAACTTCATCTTTACGTTTGTCAAGAATTTTTTCCATTAAAGTCATATTCTTATACAGAGTGGTAGAGAGTTGAAGGATTCCTCGAACTGATGAAAAGCCTTGTTTGAGTGTTTTTTCTAAGGCAATATTTTTTTCATCATCATTATTTTCTTCAAGTTCCAAAATAGAACCAATTTGACGCTTGAGACTTTCGCTTTTATCTTCTAGAATTCGATCAAAGTAGAGCGAAAAATTATTGGGAGTTGGGGGAAGATTATCTGCAATAAGAGCTGTTAAGACTTCTTTGGAAAAAAGCTCTAAATCACTGGTGGGGTCATTGAGTGCACTGATTTGGATAGAGTTATTGCTATCAAGGCACAGAGGAGAATTATGGGGTTTATTATCTTCTTGTTCCACAATCTGCCCCTTTTGACTTTATTTTTCTTCAGTTTTTTCTTTTTGGACTAATACTTCGTCAATAATACCATATTCCACACCTTCGGATGCTGACATAAAGTTATCACGGTCGGTATCTTTTTCAAGTTTTTTTGTTGTTTGTCCACAATTTTTTGCCAAAATCTCATTGAGTTCAGCTTTCATGCGTAAAATCTCTTTAGCTTGAATTTCGATATCAGTGGCTTGTCCTTGAGCACCACCTAGAGGCTGGTGGATCATGATACGTGCATGTGGCAATGCATAGCGCTTACCCTTCGTCCCTGATGAGAGTAAAAATGCTCCCATAGAGGCTGCTTGACCGATACAAATCGTTACGATATCGGGACGAATGTAGTTCATTGTATCGTAAATCGCCATCCCAGCGGTGACAACACCCCCTGGGGAATTGATATAGAAATAGATGTCTTTTTGTGGATCCTCGGCTTCAAGATAGAGCATTTGCGCTACGATAGTTGAAGATACAGAATCATTGACTTCACCGCTAAGCATGATAATTCGATCTTTAAGGAGGCGTGAGTAGATATCATACGAACGCTCTCCACGACCTGTTTTTTCGATAACGTAAGGGATATAGCTCATGTGTGTTACTTGATTTTGTCGTTAAGCAATTTGCTTAACACACGGTCTTCAATCATCGCCATTTGAATCGCTGGCAAATAGCCTGATTCTTGGTAGTTTTTGTATACTGCCGCAGGATCTTGACCCATTTGCATCGCTTCAAAATAGATAGTTTGCATCAATTCTTGCTCATTAACAGAGATGTTTTCAGCGCGTGCTAGTGCATCTACGATAAAGGTTGCTTTAACTGCACGCTGAGCATCATCACGGAATGTTTCACGAATTTCTTGTACTTTTGCAGCATCTTCACGAAGTGCAGTGATCTCTTCTTCACTCATTTCACGAGCTTTTTTATTGAGTGCCATATCCATTTCTTGCTCTACGATAAAATCAGGCAAGTCGATAGTGAAAGCTCCCACAAATGTTTCCATCAATGTTGGTTTGAGCTCTTCATTGTACAAGGTGCTCATAGCCTCAGACTCAAGTTGCTCTTTGACTTTTTCTTTGAGAAGATCTAGTGTAGCGTTCTCATCGCCTGCGAGCATCTTCTTTGCTAATTCATTGTTTAGTTCTACGGTTTCTTTGACTTGGATACCATTGATTTTGACTTTGAATTGTGCCGGTTTGCCAGCGAGTTTTACTCCGCCGTAATTTTCAGGGAATGTTACGTCGATTGTTTTTTCATCCCCTTTTTTCATCCCGATCACTTGATCTTCAAATCCAGGGATAAACTGACCACTGCCCAAGCGAAGCGCAAAGTTTTCTGCTTTTCCTCCTTCAAATGGTTCACCATCCACGAAGCCTTCAAAATCAAGAAGTGCTGAATCACCAGCAACAAGGGCACGATCTTCATCAACATTGACCAGTGGTGCTTGTGCACTAGCTAGCTCCTCGATGCGAACGATGATAGCTACGTCATCAACAGTTGGTTTGGCCGTTTCGGGTACCAATGCAGCATAGTCGCCTAGGTCGATTGCAGGACGTGTTGCGATAGTTACTTCAACATCAATACCATTGTCATTTTTTTCAAATTTTGTAATATTCGGCTCACCAATAAGAGAATCATTAGAGATGCCCATCTCTGCCAAACCTGCATCTAGAAGGTCACGAAGGGCTTTGGCTTCAGCATCTTGAATCAAACGCTCACCATATTGTTTTTTGACTGCACTCAAAGGAACTTTACCTTTGCGGAAACCAGCTATTTTTGCTTCTTTAGAGAGTTGATTGGCGATTTTTTCGACATTGGCATCGATAGTAGTGCGTGTGATAGCCGCATTGATTTTAGCGTTAGCGGAGTTGATTTTGTTGGTAGTGATTTGCATAAACATCCTTGGGTTAGTGTCTCTATAAAAAGAGATTTTTTAAAGTAAAAGTCGATAATAGTAGCGTAAAAGGGCTAATAAAAGGCTGAATAAAAGCCAAAACGTGTTAAAGTGGTGACAGTAAAAATACCTTGAAACTCTCAAAAGCATAGCTTTCGTAGCTTTAGGGGGATACAAGGGACATTTGTCCCTGCCATTAAAGCCGATCTATTCGTTTTAATGTGTAATTTCAGATATGAAATGAGTAATGTATGGAAAACAAACAATTTATAGATGCTGTAAGAACGATGATTTCTCATATCGGTGAAGATGTTAATCGTGAAGGTTTGCTCAAAACACCACAGCGTGTTCTGAAAGCATATGAATTTATGTATGGCGGATACAAAGAAGATCCGCAAGAGATTTTGAATTCAGCGATGTTTGAAAGCTCTAATGATGAGATGGTACTTATCAAAGATATCGAGTTTTATTCGACGTGTGAACATCATTTACTTCCGATTATTGGTCGAGCTCATGTGGCGTATATCCCTGATGGAAAAGTAGTGGGTTTATCTAAAATCCCTCGTGTTGTCGATGTATTCGCGAGACGTATGCAAATCCAAGAACAGCTTACAGAGCAAATTGCTGATGCGCTGATGCAATCGATTGCACCCAAAGGGGTGGCGGTAGTACTGCAAGCACGCCATATGTGCATGGAGATGCGAGGAGTGGAGAAGATTAATTCTACTACAACTTCGAGTGCTTTACGCGGATTGTTTAAAAAAGATGAAAAAACACGTATGGAGTTTTTTAATTTGATTAATTCTCACAGTGGGAATCGCTATTAATGTCAAACACTAAAACGAATAGATCCGTATGCCCTTAAAATCACTGCGTGATCGTTTAGGTTCTCAAAAGCTTCATACTGTTTTTGGAACAATTGTCAAAATTTCCCCTACCGTCATTGTCGCTGAAGGACTGCATGTGAGTATCGGTGATACCGTCACGCTAGTTTCGGAGGTCGATGGTAATGAGACTATGGGGATGGTGAGTGAGGTTGAGCGCAACCGTTTTTTTATTACACCGTTTCGTTTTGTAGAGGGTTTTCGTGCAGGTGATCGGGTGTTTATCAGTAGTAATGGAATGTCTATTGAAGTAGGTGAGGGGTTACTGGGGCGAGTAGTAGATCCATTCATGAAACCCATTGATGGTAAGGGTGTGATTGAGGGAGGACATATAGAACCCATCATAAAAGCCCCTATTGCCGCAATGAAACGTGGGATGATTGACGAAGTGTTTAGTGTAGGCGTTAAAACTATCGATGGATTGCTCACGTGCGGAAAAGGGCAAAAACTCGGCATTTTTGCAGGCAGCGGTGTCGGAAAATCGACGCTTATGGGGATGATTGTCCGAGGAAGTGTTGCACCCATCAAAGTCATAGCGCTCATCGGTGAGCGGGGTCGTGAAGTTCCGGAGTTTATCGAAAAATCACTGGGTGGTAATCTCGAAAATACGGTGGTTGTAGTAGCCACTAGTGATGATTCACCATTGATGCGTAAGTACGGTGCGTTTAGTGCGATGAGTGTGGCGGAGTATTTCAAATCGCAGGGGCACGATGTCTTGTTTATGATGGATTCGGTGACCCGTTTTGCGATGGCACAGCGTGAAATCGGTCTAGCATTGGGTGAACCACCTACGTCCAAAGGATACCCGCCAAGCTCACTTACTCTTTTACCACAGCTGATGGAGCGTGCGGGTAAAGAAGAGGGGCACGGGTCTATCACCGCATTTTTTACCGTTCTGGTTGAGGGCGATGATATGTCGGATCCAATAGCCGACCAATCTCGCTCGATTTTGGATGGGCATATTGTCCTTTCACGGGAAATGACTGATTTTGGGATTTATCCCCCTATCCATATATTGAACTCTGCTTCTCGGGTAATGAATGATATTGTGAGCCCGGAACATTTGACAGCTATTCGCCGTTTTCGCAGACTATATACCTTGCTCAAAGAAAACGAGATGTTGATTCGTATCGGAGCGTATGTGCGTGGGACAGATAAAGAACTCGATGAAGCGATTGCCAAAAAAGAGACGATGGAGGCATTTTTGTCTCAAGAGGCGATGAGTTCGGTTGCGTTTGATGAAAGTGTTAATCGGATAATGGAATTGATGAAATAAATAAATAAAAAATGATACAATTTGTGAAATTTATAATGTTAGATTAAATTTCTTATTGAGGAGTGTAGGTATGTTGAAAAGTTTTTTTGCAGTTGCAGTCGTTGGAGTGGTTTTAATCGGATGTGGTTCTAAGACGCAGCTCCCATTGGGTGATGTTATCGGCAATTCATATAAGATTACGAATGATATGAATCAAAGTGAAGTAAGCGCTATTATGCCAATGAAACCTACAAGTATTCAGAGAATCAATAAGGAGGAAATTTGGAAATATGAGGGCAATGTTTTAGATGCTAAAACAGAGGAGAGCACCTATCATAACCTAATGATTAAATTTGTCGATGGTAAAGTAAGGCATATTGGAACATTTAGCTGTAAATTACCTGTTATTGCGGAGCAATAATATGAGAAAAATATTATTACTAGCTGTCATCTTTTTGAGTACTGCTTTAGCTGAACCAGAATTAAAAGTGGTTAATCAAGGGGGAGCTGAGTTTAAGCAACGAAATTTAATGTGTGGTTTGGATGAGCTCTTTGAGGGGCTTAAAAAAACGCTGATGCAGTCTAACATGAACATCGTTACGGTCACGAAAGAAAATGGAGTTTTGACGGCTAAAGGAGATCAGTATAATGACGAAACTATTACGGAAATAACAGTTTCGATGAGTTTCAAGGCGTTGGATGAGAATACATCAAATGTTGTTATGATTGCTAGTTACAACGTTATGGAAAAGAAGTTGAATACAGGACAGCTTGGATTTGCTGGAGTTAGTTTGCCGATTCCTGTCCCACTAACGGGTAAATATGCGATGATCGGAAGTGGACATATTGATGATAGCACATGGTATCAGGGTTTTTATAGCAGTCTTGATAAGGTTTTGTTCGAAGAAAAAATGAAGGCTCTTTAAAGAGCCTTATTTCCACTGCTAAAAATTAGAAAGCTGATGAAATAGCAAAGTTTACCATTGCTTGTTTAGGATAGCTTGTTCCATCTACTTCTCCTGATTTACTTGCCATTTGTGCTGAGAGTTCGAAGTGAAACCAATCGGGTCCCGTTGCAAGACCTGCTGTGTAGATCACTCCTGCTTCATCATTGGATGCGATATTTTTCATCAAACCGAC